>NZ_JBMOVV010000013.1:0-77500 GCF_049472135.1 Arcobacter pernae | reverse complement strand
CTATAACGGTCCTAAGGTAGCGAAATTCCTTGTCGGTTAAATACCGACCTGCATGAATGGCGTAACGAGATGGGAGCTGTCTCAACCAGGGATCCAGTGAAATTGTAGTGGAGGTGAAAATTCCTCCTACCCGCGGAAAGACGGAAAGACCCCGTGCACCTTTACTACAGCTTGACACTGTAGCTTGGATATTCTTGTGCAGGATAGGTGGGAGGCTTTGATCTATGGACGCCAGTACATAGTGAGCCATCCTTGAGATACCACCCTTGAATATTTGAGTTACTAACTGGGATGAGTTATCCTCATTCAGGACAATGTCTGGTGGGTAGTTTGACTGGGGCGGTCGCCTCCTAAAAAGTAACGGAGGCTTACAAAGGTTAGTTCATGGCGGATGGAAATCGCCAGTTGAGTATAATGGCATAAACTAGCTTGACTGTGAGACATACAAGTCGAACAGAGACGAAAGTCGGTCATAGTGATCCGGTGGTTCTGTGTGGAAGGGCCATCGCTCAAAGGATAAAAGGTACGCCGGGGATAACAGGCTGATCTCCCCCAAGAGCTCACATCGACGGGGAGGTTTGGCACCTCGATGTCGGCTCATCGCATCCTGGGGCTGGAGCAGGTCCCAAGGGTATGGCTGTTCGCCATTTAAAGCGGTACGCGAGCTGGGTTCAGAACGTCGTGAGACAGTTCGGTCCCTATCTTCCGTGGGCGTAGGAAAGTTGAGGAGATTTGTCCCTAGTACGAGAGGACCGGGATGAACGTACCACTAGTGTACCAATTGTTCTGCCAAGGGCATCGTTGGGTAGCTATGTACGGATGTGATAAGAGCTGAAAGCATCTAAGCTCGAAGCCAACTTCAAGATGAACTTTCCCTGAAGATCCCAGTAAGACTAACTGGTTGATAGGCTAGGTGTGTAAGCGTTGTAAGACGTTTAGCTGACTAGTACTAATAGATCGTTTGGCTTTTTTTTAATCAATTTCTTGGTTTACTATCTTATTAAGTTTATTAAAATTTAATAAATGTGTTAACAAAGTTTCTTTGAAAAAATATTAATTTTTTTAAGAATCAATAAGACTTTAACATTATCTTTACACTCATTACCTAATGTGAGTAAAGAGTATACTTTTTACAGTATCTTCTTTACTCATATTGCTGGTGGTTATAGAGAAGTGGAAATACCCAGCCCCATTCCGAACCTGGAAGTCAAGCACTTCATCGCTGATAATACTGCAGGTTTCACTTGTGGAAACGTAGGCCGCTGCCAGCTCTTGAGTTTTTATCTAAAGCTTAGTTCAAAACATTTTTCACATGTTTTTAACTAAGCTTTTTTTTTAGCTATTTTTTTCCCTTATTATTCTTTTTTATTTTTACTTATTTTATTTGTTTTTTTACCTATTCTTTGATGTCTCTATTCTTTGTGTATATATTTCTCCTAAACAAACCTATACCACTCCTCCAAAAATTCCATACGCTTATATACCTTAGCTCCTAATGCTATCTTATACTCCATCTCGCTGTGCCCTAAATTCCAGATTTTATAGTTGTTATTTTTTAGATATTCTCCTGTTAATACTAATTGTAATGTTCCATAATTTTGATATTTCTTTTCTTTACTACTAAATCCTGTAAGTGATGTGTATGTATTACCAATCTTATAACCTACTTCTGCTGCTATAATATTTTTTGATTCTTTGTCTTTTATCGAAAAAGTTTTGATTTTATAGTTATCAGATTTTAATTTATTTAAGTTAATCATTAACTCTATATATTTTCCAGTTAACCAATTTGGCTTATGATATTCATCTAATTTTATTAATATATCTTCTAAATTATTATCTATTTCAAATAGGTAATTGCTCTTTTTTATAAGTTTTCTAACTTTTTTACTTGTATGTAAATCCTCAAATTTTAAAAGAGCATAGGTAAATTGTATTTCAGGAAGTAAATATTGTTCATTATTATCTATTATACTTGTACTAATAAAACCTAATTTACATAGATCAATATAAAATTGTGGTGAAAAGTCATCACTAAAATAGTAGTTAGTTTTTTCATTTAAATAAATTTCATTAATTAAAATATCTTTATCTAGGATATCTTTGTGTTGTAAATAGTAAATTGTATTATTTTCGTTCATATTATTCTTTGTTAAAAAATGGTTTAGTTAAACTACCGTATAATCAGAATTAAAAAAAGATATAGTATTGAATAAATTAATCATTAACAACGATAGTTCAAATTTTTATAATTATATAACAAAACTTTTAAACGAATGTAATTTTTTTATTTTTAATGTTGCATTTATTAACTATTCAGGTTTACAACTATTATTAGATAGTTTTTTAGAATTGGAAAAGAAAAATGTAAAAGGCAAAATATTAACTTCTACTTATTTAAATTTTACAGAACCAAAAGCATTAGAAAAGATAAATCAATTCTCTAATATAAAGTTAAAAATATTTGATTCTACAAATAAAGGCTTTCATTCAAAGGCTTATATATTTGAATTTAATGATAGATATGAAATTTTGGTTGGTTCGTCAAATATTACAGCAAGTGCTTTTAAATCTAATATAGAATGGAATTGCAAAACTATTTCAAAGAAAGACAACTCTTATACTAATGAGATACTTAACAATTTTAAATTACTATGGAATGATTCATATTTTGTAGATGATGAGTTTTTAGATAAATACAAAAGTTTCTATATTAATAAAAATAAAAATAGTTTTATTTTTGAAGATACAATTAAAGCAAATGAGATGCAAATTAAGGCTTTAGAAAAATTAGATTATTTTCGCTTAAAAAAAGAGAATAAAGCATTAGCTATTGCTTCAACTGGTTCAGGTAAAACTTATTTAAGTATATTAGATATTAAGAAGTTTAATCCCTCTTCAATGCTTTTTATTGTTCACAGAGAGAATATTTTAATTAAAGCAATGCAGAGTTTTAGTAAATGCATACTGGATAAAAAAATGGGACTTTTTACTGGTAATAAAAAAGAGTTGCACTGTGAGTATATTTTTTCTACTATTCAATCATTAAGTACTAATTTAGATAGCTTTAATCCTTTGAGTTTTGAATATATTGTTATTGATGAAGCTCACCATATAGCAAGTCCTAGCTATAAAAAAGTTATTGATTATTTCAATCCAAAATTTTTATTAGGTTTAACAGCAACACCAAATAGAATGGATAATGAAAATATATATGAATACTTTGATGAGAATATTGCTTGTGATATAAGATTAAATGAGGCTTTAGAATTTAATCTTATTTCTTCTTTTCACTATTATGGCATAACTGATATTTCAGTGGATTATGAAAATTGTGATTTATCAAGAATTGATGTTTTATCAAAACTTTTAATGATTAACAAAAGAGTTGATTTTATTATAGAAAAAATGAATTTTTATGGTTTTAGTGGATTAAAAAGAAAAGCACTTGCTTTTTGTATTTCAAAAGAACACTGTTTTTTCATGGAAAAAAGTTTTAATAGTAGAGGTATTAAAAGTATAAGTCTAACTAGTGAGGATTCAATTAGTAGAAGGGAAGAGTATATTAAAAAGCTAGAAGATTTAAATGATGACTTAGAAGTTATCTTTTGTGTTGATATTTTTAATGAAGGAATAGATATTCCAAGTATAAATACAATTTTAATGTTAAGACCTACTAACTCCTCAATAGTTTTTGCTCAACAACTAGGTAGAGGTCTTCGAAAACACGAAGAGAAAGATTTTTTAACATTGATTGATTTTATTGGTAATCATGAAAGGGCTTTTTTAATTGCTCTATCAATGGTTGGAGATAAAAAGATTGACAAAGAGAGTGTGAAACTATCTTTATTAAATGATTTCGCTTCATTTCCTAATGCTTTTATTAATATTGATAAAATATCAAAAAGTAGAATTTTAGAACAAATAAATAAAGAGAATTTTAACAGTCTTAAATATTTAAAAGATGAATACTTTAGTTTTAAAGAGC
The DNA here is from genome assembly GCF_049472135.1 of Arcobacter pernae. Taxonomy (NCBI): domain Bacteria; kingdom Pseudomonadati; phylum Campylobacterota; class Epsilonproteobacteria; order Campylobacterales; family Arcobacteraceae; genus Arcobacter; species Arcobacter pernae. The sequence goes on along the minus strand of NZ_JBMOVV010000013.1, from coordinate 73,512 downwards.
AAGTATTAAAAAATAAAACTCCAATGTTATGTGATTATATAAATTTTGATGAATATGTCGATCCTTTAAAATTCATAAGTGAAACTAAGTCTTATGTAGAGTTTTTAAATAAAGTTGAAAAAGCTGATAATTCTATTGATAGTATATGTAAGGATGAGATTTTTATTAAAGCTATTAGGTTTATTGAATATTTGTTTCCTATTAAGAGAGTACATGAGTTTGTAATTTTGAAATTATTGTTAAAAAAGAAAAATATAAAACTTTTAGATATAAATAATGAATTAGAAAAATATCAAAAAAGAGTTGATATGAAAACTATTTATCATGCTATAAATTTTTTAGAACAAAACTTTTTTGATAAGGCACAGGTTTCAAGATATTTAAAATTAATTGATTTTAATAATGATTTAGTTTATAGAACAAAAGAGTTTGATTTGATTCTTGAAAATATTTATAAAAAAGAGTTTATTGAAGATAGTATTAACTTTGGTCTGATTAATTATGAAAGAAGTTTTGGATTAGATTATTTAGGTTTACCTGCATTAAAATTATATGAAAAATATAATATGTTAAATATTGCTCAATTATGTAATTTTGATAAAATTCACTCTTCTTTTAGAGGTAGTGGTTTTTTAAAATTCAAAGATGATTTTTTCTTATTTATTACTATTGATAAAGATAAATATAAAAAAGCACAAAATTATGTAAATGATTTTATATCAAAAGATATATTAACATATTCAAGTAAACCTAGTCATAGTAGTGATAAAGGTGATGGATTAAAATTAGTTGAAAATAAGAAATACAATGTAAAACTGCATGTTTTTGTAAGGAAATTTGCTAAAGTAGATAAGAAAACACAAAGTTTTATCTATTTAGGTTTAGCAAATACGCTTTCTTACAAAAACAATAAGCCTATTGATTTACAATTAAAACTTGAAAAACCTTTGAGTAATAATCTATTTGAAGAGTTTACAAAAATAATAGATTAAGATTTTTTACTATATTCCATTTTATTGTTGTTCTCATCTAATAAAGGATATTTCTTTTCATTTAATTTCATTTTATCTAGAATGGCTTTTTCTAGATCTATATCAAGTTTAATACATAACCTAATTAAGTAGATTGCTATATCTGCAATCTCTTGTCTTGCATGCTCTTTTTTATTACTTTCTAAATTGATTGATTCTTCAAAATCTAGCCATTGGAAGATTTCTACAAGTTCACTTGCTTCAACACTCAATGCCATTGTTAGGTTCTTTGGATTGTGATGTTTATCCCAATTTCTATCATTTGAAAATTTTAATATTATTTTTTTTAAATTTTCTATGTCCATGCTATGCCTTTGCTGTTTAAATAGTTTATAATTTCAACTATTATAGATACTCTTATATATAATATATATTAAAAAGTATATAATTGCGCCAAAATAAGGAGAACAAATCTATGGCTAGTAAAAAGCAAATAGAAGAGTTAAAAATTGCTTTAGTAGATAGAAGAGAAAAAATTCTTATAAATATCAATGGAAGTAAAGAAAATATTGAAAGTTTAAAAAATCAAGAGATTAATGATGATTTAGACTATGCAGAGTTAGCAAGTGACTCTTTTACGGAAGGAATGATTGCAAATCATCAAATTGAAGAATTAAAACAGATTGATGATGCACTAAAAAGAATTCAAAGTGAAGAGTATGGTAAGTGTGAAATGTGTTCAACAACTATACCAATTGGAAGACTAAAAGCTAAGCCATTTGCAAGATACTGTACAGAGTGTAGAGAAGTATATGAAACTGAACAAAGGAAGAGTTCTTAAAGTGATAAAAAGAGTTTATAATCATAGTGCAAAAGTTTTAAATTTTGAGTTTGTTCAAAATGAAAATGATTTTATAGTAGATGAAATACCTTTGAGATTTTCAAATAGTGGAAATTTCATAATTTTAAAAGTAAAAAAGATAAATCTTGATACATGGGATTTAATAGAAACTTTTGCTAAGTTTTTAAATATTTATACTAATGAAATAGGGTATGCTGGCTTAAAAGATAAAAAAGCTACAACTACTCAATATTTATCTATTCCTAAAAAATACTCTAAAAAACTTCAATCTTTTAGAAATAAAAAGATAGAGATTTTAGAAACAATACTTCATAATAAAAAGTTGAATATTGGAGACTTAAAGGGAAATAGATTTAAAATTAATCTTCATAATACAACAGTTGAAGAACTAAATCATATTCAAAGAAGGTTAAAAAAAATCTCAAAAGAGGGTTTACTAAACTATTTTGGGTACCAAAGATTTGGAAGAGATGTGGAAGAGAATCTACAAAAAGCAAAAGAGTTAGTAACTGGTGAAAAAATTATAAAGGATAAAAAATTAGCAAAAATGTTAATTATGGCTTATCAAAGTAGTTTTTTTAATTCGTGGTTAATTCATAGAACAAAAAATTCAAAGACAAATTTTGATCTGATGAATGGTGATGTATTTCTAGATATTAAAAAGCAAAAATACATTACGCCTAAAATGATAACTAAATCAATAGAAGATAGTGTTTCTATTAAAAATATTGTACCTACTGGACTTTTACCAGGAAGAAGAGTTTTTAGATCTGTTGCTGAAGCTAGAAAGATTGAAGAAATGTTTGATGATACATATATTCAGGAAAAAGGTTATAGAAGAGAAGCTATTGTATTTCCAAGAGATATAGTTTGTAAATATGATAGTGAGAACAAGATTTGTAATTTAGAGTTTAGTTTACCAAAAGGCTCATACGCAACAGTATTAGTTGAGTATCTTGCTAATAAGAACTTCTCATAAATAGTGATAACACTATTTATGGAAGAGTTATAAATTTATTATCGAAATAGATTTTATTATCTAATACAATCATTCTTTCTTCATTGTCAAAATCAAATTCTAAAACTTCATTTTGAGTAAAATCTTTATTTATTTTTATAGCATAACCTTGAGATTCAATTGCATATAAAGAATCTGTAAATGCTAATGCATGAATTTTTGAGTATCTAAATTTCTTTTTAGAAATCTCTTTTAAATCAAGAGAAAGTTTTATTAACTGTCCATCAATTGTTGCAATATATACATACTCGTCTTTTAAAATTATATCTCTAATCTCATAACTCTTTGAAAGGATTTCTTTAGTTGAAATTGATACAACTTTATTTGCTGTTGCTGTAACAAGTGTTTGTGATGGCTTATCTACATCTAAAAAGATTATATTGTTAAATTGTCCTTTTGGGTCAACTGAAATATTCTTAACTGAATCATTACTAATTGTTGATACAATAATTACTTTTCCATTTAATGTTGGAAACAAAATTAAATTTCCCATAAAATATGGGTTTACAACTCTAGTGTCATTTGCAAGTGATTCTTGTAAATAGTCTTTAAAAAGAGTCTTTTTTGTTTTTATATTTATAAGTTCAATTGAATTATCTGAATAAGTTAATGCAAGTTTATCATCTTTTAATGATGCTGCAATAACTACATTATTTAATACAAGTTCTTCGTCACCTATTAATATTCTATCTTTTTTATTAGATGAGATAACTTTTCCATCAACCGATAAGTTTAAAAACTCATAATTTTCAGGAAGTTTAAAATCAGATAAACCATATCTTGTTACAACTTCATTTGACTCTAAAGTTGCACCAACTCTATTCATAGATTTAATTGAAGAAGGTAAAGATGAAGTTTGAACTTGAAGTTCATTTTCAACATCTTCTGGTTCAAAATATTTTTTTGATGAACAAGCTGTAAATAAAACTACAGCTAAAAGTGAAGTTAATATATATTTCATAACTTTCCTTATTTAGTTGCTAAATAGTGATTAAGCAGTTTTGCAAGTTCAAAAGCTTTTGAATCTGTTGGAATAAGTTTTAAAGCAGTTTTTGCTTCTTCATATTTTCCATCATTTGCTAATAATAAAGCTTTATTAAAAATTGCAAATTCTTTTAATAAAAAGTCACTTTGCATAGATAAATCATTTAACTTTTCTACATTGTTTTCATTTAATGCTTTATCGTAAGCTACTAATTCTTTTAAGTATCTAACTTGGATTTCTTCTTTGTTTCCATTTAAATAAGAAGCAACTTGGTAAAGTCTGCTATTAGTCTCTTTTAAAGTAGCTAAAGACTCTTTATCATTTGGATTTGCTAACACAGCTTCAAAGGCTTTATTTGCTTTTATTAGATTTTGTTCATCCATGTAGTTTTTTACATTGAATGCCACAACTAATGCTATAAGTATTAACACAACAGCGATGATAGCAAATTTGTATTTTTTAAATACTCTTTCTACTTTAACAAAGCCTTCTAAAAACTTCTCTTCACTGTTTAGTTCACCTTTTACAAAATCAACATTTTCTTTCATACTCATAATAATTAACCTCTTTATAATATAGATGTATATTACAAAATTTTTGATAAAATCTTACTTTTATAAAATTTTTTGTATAATCTATCTTTATAAATTTAAAAGGTTATATTCAAAATGAAAAAACTAATATTAGCTTCAACTTTAGTAATTACATTAACACAAGCAGTTTTAGCTAAAAACAGTGAGCAATTAGAGGAAGAACCAACAAGGTTTGAATCTTTATCAAAAATGACAAAAGTTATTGGAACTGTTGAAAAATATTATGTTGATGATATTAAATTACAAGAAATAGTAAATAAATCTTTAAAAGGTTTAATGCAAGAACTTGATGCTCATTCAAGTTTCCTTGATAAAAAAGCTTCTAAAGAGATGAGTATTCAAACTAAAGGTGAGTTTGGTGGTTTAGGAATCACTGTTGGTATGAGAGATGGAGCATTAACTGTTATTTCTCCTATTGATGATACTCCAGCTTATAAAGCAGGTATAAAAGCCTCTGACATTATTCTAAAAATTGATGACCAAGCTACATTAAATATGACTTTAGATGAAGCCGTATCTTTAATGAGAGGTAAACCTCAAACAGATATCTTTCTTACAATTGTAAGAGAGGGAGAAAATAAACCTCTTAAAATAAAAATCACAAGAGATATAATTAAAGTAGAATCAGTTTTTGCAAAGAAAATTGAAGGTGAAAAACTACTTTATTTAAGAGTTAGTAGTTTTGATTCTAAAGTAGTAGATGGTTTAGAAAAAGCTATTAAAGAAAATGAAAAAGATATTGATGGAATTGTTTTAGATTTAAGAAATAATCCAGGTGGATTATTATCTCAAGCAATAGGAACAGTAGACTTATTTGTAGATGAGGGAGTAATTGTTTCTCAAAAAGGTAGAGATGAAAGTACAGAAGAAAAGTTCTCAGCAACTGTTTCTGGTACGATAACTAAAAAGCCTGTAGTAGTTTTAGTAAATGCAGGTTCAGCATCTGCTTCTGAAATTGTAAGTGGTTCTTTACAAGACCACAAAAGAGCAATTGTAATTGGAGAGAAAACTTTTGGAAAAGGTTCTGTTCAAGCAGTTTTACCAATCACAAAAGATAGAAGTGAAAATATAAAATTAACAATAGCAAAATACTATTTACCAAGTGGAAGAACAATCCAAGCAACGGGAGTTACACCTGATGTAATTGCCTATTCTGGTGAAGTTCCACAAGATTCAAATTCTGAATTTAAAATAAAAGAAGCTGACTTAAAAAAACACCTTGAAGGTGAACTTGAAAAAGTTGAGGGTAAAGAAGAAAAGAAAAAAGAAGAAAAGAAATCTGATAAGAAAATAGTTTCAAAAGAAGATGTTTTAAAAGACAATCAATTAAATACATCAATTGGTATCTTAAAAAGTTTAATTATTATGAATAAGTAAATTTTACTTATTACACTTGTAGGGGGAATTAATGAAAATTAGTGATATTATATCACTTGGTCTTTGGCCAGAATCTAAAAAAACAACATCTCAAAAAGGTCTTGATGAGTTAGAAAATTTAGGTTATAACCTTTTTTACATTGGTAAAAATGCTGATCTTTATACTTGTCCAGGTGATGAGCCAAAAGTTCTTTTAGTAAGAAGTGATAGATGTTCTGTATTTGATATACCATTAAATTTAGAAATCGAAGGTAAGGGTATTTCACAAACAGCTATTTCTAATAGTGGAGCATTATTTGCTAATAAAGCTGGAATCAAAACAGCAATCTTAAATGAAAAAATTGACCAATCTTTACAGATTGCTCCAAGATGTCAGATGATGGAATTATGTAAGCCATTAGAAGCTGAAATTGATGGTGATGTTGTTCAATTTGAATTCATTTTCAGAAACTATTTAACAGGTTCATTATTTGATGCTTGCCAAAATGGAAATGACCCTTATGGTTTAGAATTAACTTCTGATTTACCACAATGGCACAAATTTGAAAATCCAATCTTTACTCCTACTACAAAAGGTGTAAAGGATGTACCTTTAAACTCTAAAAAAGTTAGAGACCAATTCCCTGAAATTATTAATAGTTTAGAAAATTTATTTAAACAATTCAGTGAATTTGCTTTAGAGAATGAAATTATCGTAGTAGATACTAAATTTGAAGTATTTGTTAACTCTAAAGGTGAATGGTTATTAGGTGATGAAGTTTTAACTCCTGAAAGCTCAAGATTTATTGCAAAAGCTGATTTTGATTCTAAAAACTATATTTCTATGGATAAACAAATTCTTAGAGATTTTGGTAAAGAACAAAATTGGAAAGAACAAGCAAAAAGTTTAAACGCTGGTGAGAAGTTAAATGTAGTTGTTCCACAAGAAATTAAAGACAAAATCTTAAGTGGATATACAACAATTCAAAACAGATTAAGTAAATAAAGAATCTCTCTAAACAATTAAAGAGAGAAATTTAGATATAATCGCAAAAATATTAAAGAGAAGGGAATATATGAAAGCAATTGTAAACGTAGCATTAAAACAAGGTGTATTAGACGATCAAGGTAAAGCAACACATCACGCATTAGATACTTTAGGATTTAAAGAAGTAGTTAAGGATGTAAGAATTGGTAAACAAATTATTATGGAATTGAGTTCTACTAATGAAGCTGAAGCAAAAGAAGAAGTTGTAAAGATGTGTGAGAAGCTTCTTGCTAACACTGTTATTGAAGATTACGAAATAGAAATAGTAGGTTAATATGAAAGTTTCAGTATTACAATTTCCAGGAACTAATTGTGAATATGATACTCAATATGCTTTTGAGAAATTAGGTGCAGAAGTTGAAATAGTTTGGCATAAAGAAAAAAACATCCCAGCAGATACTGATTTATTAGTAATTCCTGGTGGATTTTCTTATGGAGACTATTTAAGATCAGGAGCAATTGCTAGATTTGCAAATATCATGGATTCAGTTCAAAATTATGCTGCTAATGGTGGTAAAATTTTAGGTATTTGTAATGGTTTCCAAATTTTATTAGAAGCTGGTTTATTACCAGGTGCTATGAAAAGAAATAACTCTTTACACTTTATCTCTAAATATAATAATTTAAGAGTTGTAAACAATGACAATAACTTTTTATCTTTAATGAAAAAAGATGAAGTAGTAAATATTCCAGTTGCACACCATGATGGAAACTACTTTATTGATGAAAAAGGTTTAGCACAATTAGAAGAGAATGGTCAAATTTTATTAAAATATTGTGATGAAAATGGTAAAGACATGAGCATTAATGGTTCAGTTGCAAATATTGCAGGTATTTGTAATGAATCTAAAAATGTTTTTGGTTTAATGCCACACCCAGAAAGAGCAATTGAAGATTTACTTGGTTGTGATGATGGTGTAAAAATGTTAAAAGGTTTTTTACAATAAGAAGATAGATTTTCTATCTTCTTAAAAACAAAAGTAATTATGAAAAAAATAATAACTACACTTATCTTTATAAACTTAATATTTTCAATAAATCTATTCGCTGCAAAAAATCTATATCTATCTTATAAAAGTGTTCCTAAAAATGTATATAAAAATCAAAGATTTGAAGTTGTTGTAAAAGCATTAATAACAACTAAATATTTTGATGAAATTAAAACATCTTTTAATGATGGGAATATAAAACCATTAAATTCAAACAGCTCTTGGACTAAAGTTAGTGATAATGTATATGAAAATGCTTTTCATTTTAAAGCAAACTCAAATAACTTTCAAATACCAAATTTAACTGTAAGTTTAGAAAAAAATGGTCAATTAATTGATAGAAGCGTATTAAGTTCTGTTCAGATTAACTATTCTGATATAGCAAAAGGTGATAAGAGATTTACTAATATTATTGCAAAAGATTTAAAGTTAAAAGCGTATAAAACTAAGCAGTATAATAATAAAGAGTCTTTAACTATTATTGATATAGATGCCATAGGTTCAAACCTTGAAGATTTTAAATTACAAGGAATTGAAGAACAAGGTGTATCAAAATTAACAGATAATTATCCAGAACAAAATTTGATTTACTATTTTGTAATGCCTGTACATAAAAAGAAAGTTGTTTTTAATTATTACAATACAACAACTAAAAGTCTTCAAACAGTTACTATTCCTTTAATTTTACAAAATGAATTAGTAAGTACACAAACAGATTTAAATCCAAATGATTCAAGTTTTGAAAAATATAAAAAGATGGCAGTTGCTGCTTTATTTATTATATTTTTAATTGTCTATATAATTAAAAGAAATAAAATTTATTTATTTATTACAATTATTTTATTCATAATTACTTCTATATATTTAATGCCAAATAAAACAGGAATTGTTAAAAAAGATACATTTATTTATATCTTACCTACAAAAAATTCAACAATCTTCTTTAAGTTAGATGAAAAGCAAAAAGTTGAAGTTTTAAATAGTAAAAATGATTTTATTAAAATAATGGGTGTTGACAATAAGTTTATTGGTTGGGTAAAGGAAGAGAACTTTGAAGAAAATTAGAGGAATAATAATTGTAATTCAATTTTCAATTACAGTAGCAATTACTGTAGTTGCTATGTATGCATTTAGAAATCATACTCATAAGATAATTAAAATTTGGATGAAACTTCAAATGTGGTTTTTAGGTATAAAACTAGAAGAACATGGAAAACTTGATCCATCATGTGATATGGTTATCTTAAATCATCAATCTTTACTAGATATTATTGTAATGGAATATATTCATACAAGAGACTTAGCATGGGTAGCAAAAAAAGAGATATCTGATTTATTCTTTTTTGGGCATATTATAAAAGCACCAAGAATGATTAGTATTGATAGAGAAAACAAAGCGGGTATTATTCATTTATTAAAAGAAACAAAAGATAGATTAAGTAAAGGAAGACCTATTGCAATGTTCCCTGAAGGAACTAGATCAAATGGTAAAGAACTGTTATCTTTTAAACCAGGTGCAAAAATGGTTGCAAATAAACATGGTTTAAAAGTTCAACCAGTACTTCTTTTTAATACAAGAAAAATTTTAGATTCTAAAAAACTTGAAGCTCAGCCAGGTATTGTAAAAGTTGTTTATTTAGAACCCGTACAAGCTGATAAAAAAACAGATTGGTTTGAACAAACAGAAGAAAAAATGAATAAAGTTTTTCAAGAAGAGCTAGCTAAAGATGTCTCTTAGTTGGCAAACTATTTTAGCAATTGGAACAGGAGGTTTCCTTGGTGCAATTGCTAGAGCTTATAGTGTTCACTTAAGTAATAAGTATATTCCTTTAGAGTTTCCTATTGGAGTATTATTAGTAAATATTATAGGTTCTTTTTTAATTGGTTTGCTATTTGCTTATTTTAATCATTTTGCTGTTAATGAGAATTTAAAAGTATTTTTAACTACGGGTTTTTTAGGTGCGCTAACTACTTACTCAACTTTCGCAATTGAGTCTTATTTACTATTTAATACATCAATTTTCTTGGCTTTTTCAAATATGTTTTTAAATTTATTCGGAACAGTAATAGCTGCAGGAAGCGCTTACAAACTTTTAAATTTCTTTCTTAAGTAAATTTCTTACACATTATCTTAATCATTTTTTTTAAGGATTAAGAAGATATAATATTTGATAAAAATTAAAAATTAATTATAAGGATTTCTCATGGGTATGCCAGGTGGTATGGAATGGATTTTAATAGCTTTAGTAGTTTTACTACTGTTTGGTGGTAAGAAAATACCAGAACTTGCAAAAGGTTTAGGATCAGGAATTAAGAATTTTAAAAATGCTGTTAAAGATGATGAACCAGTTGCTGATACAAAAAAAGCTGATGAGTTAGAGAAAAAAGCTGAAGTTAAATCAGAAGATAAAAACGAATCAAAAACAGTATAAGAGAAGAAATTGCAGAATTTAGTAAAAGAATTTATTGAAAAAACTTTAGAGAGAGAAGTAGTTTTAGAAAAACCAAAAGATATTACTTTAGGACACTATGCAACACCTGTTGCATTTTCGCTAGCAAAAGAGTTTAGAAAATCACCTATGATTATTGCAGAAGAATTAGCAAGTAAATTTGCTGATTGTTCTATGTTTGAAAAAGTTGAAGCTGTTAAAGGGTTTATTAACTTCAAGTTATCAACAGCTTTTTTAGAATCATTAGTTGATGAAGCACTAACTAAACAAATGGATTTTGCAAAAGCAGAAGATAAAAATGAGAAAATTTTATTAGAGTATGTATCTGCTAATCCTACTGGTCCTTTACATATAGGTCATGCAAGAGGAGCAATTTTTGGTGATACTTTATTTAGAGTTGGTGATTATTTAGGTTATGATATAACTACTGAATATTATATCAATGATGCTGGTGCACAAATGGACCTTTTAGGTCTTTCAGTAGCTTTAGCAGCAAGAGATTTTATTTTTGAAGAAAATGTTGAATATCCAGAAACTTATTATAGAGGTGATTACTTAATTGATATTGCAAAAGTAGTTATTGAAAAATTTGGAAAAGATGCTATCTATGATGAATCAAAATATAAAGATATTGCATTCTTTGCTAAAGATTTAGTGATGGAAATTATAGTTAAAGATTTAAAAGATTTAGGTGTAGAATTTAACAATTTTGTATCTGAAAAATCTTTATATGTTTCTTGGGATAAGACAAAAGAAGTATTAGAAAATAATGGTTCTTTATATGAGAAAGATGGTAAAACATATTTAAAATCAACGCAATATGGTGATGATAGTGATAGAGTTGTAGTAAGAGATAATGGAATCCCTACATACTTAGCTGGTGATATAATTTACCACAAAAATAAATATGATAGACCATATGACAGATATATTAATATTTGGGGTGCAGACCACCATGGTTATATCAAAAGAGTTAATGCTGCAGTTGAATTTTTAGGTAATGATTCTTCTAAGTTAGAAGTTTTACTTTCTCAAATGGTACAATTATTAAAAGGTGGTGAACCTTATAAAATGTCAAAAAGAGCAGGTAACGTTATCTTAATGTCTGATATAACTGCTGAAATTGGTTCAGATGCATTAAGATTTATTTTCTTAACTAAGAAGAGTGATACTCATTTAGATTTTGATGTTGATATGTTAAAAAATCAAGATTCAACAAATCCAATTTTTTATATTAACTATGCCCATGCTAGAATTAATCAAGTATTCAAAAAAGCTGAACTTAGTATTGAAGATATAAAAAATGAGAAATTTGATAATCTAAACGAAGATGGATTAAATTTAATATATGAATCGCTATTATTAGGAACTGTACTTGAAGATGCATTTACAAAAAGAGATATGCAAAAAGTAACTGATTATTTATACTCTCTTGCATCGTCAGTACATAGATTCTATAATGATAATAAAGTAGTAGGTTCAAAGAACCAAAATGTTTACTTAAAAGCCTTATCAATGGCTGAATTAAGTATTAAAGTTGGATTATCTTTATTAGGAATAAAAGCTAAGGAGATTATGTAATGAAATGGTTTTTAGTAATTTTTGCTTTAGTAATAGGTATTGCAATTGCTACAGGATATATGGGTGGAGCTAAAGATGCTACATCTAATTACAATAAAGTTATGAGAGGAGGAGAGTAGTTTTACTCTCCTTTTTTTATACGTATTACTTTTTCTCTTCTAGTTCACTTAAGAACTCTTCTAGTGAGTATTTTACTCTTGCTTGTTCATTCATTAGGTTAATAAACATATCACCTAAATCTATAATTGTCCAATCATCATTTTCATCAACTCTTATAAACTCTTCACCTAAAGGTTTTAATTCTGTTTTTAAGTAGTTTAATAATGAAAAACCATGTTTTGGGTTTAATGTTGTTGCAATTACAACATAATCAACAATATAGTCTTTGTTTGTTAAGTCAATAACTTCAATACTTTCAGCTTTTTTATCGTCAAGTACTTGTTTTATCTTTTCAATTCTTTCGTTCAAAGTTTACCTTTTTTCATGTTTTTATATGATGTATAATATCATCTTTTATCTGATAGGGAATAAAATTTAAGTCAAATTCTTCCCTAAGTTTTGAAGAACTAATATCAATATTAACATTCAAAACTTTATAACTATCTAATTTATCATTTTTGTAACCATCCCTAGTTGCAACCACAAATTCTACTAGTGAATTTAATTCATCAAATTTGTACCATTTCTCTAAACTTTTTAGATTATCAGCACCAATTATAAGATAGATTTTTGATGGTTTATATAAGTTTTTTAAATGATTAACAGTTTTTATAGAAGGAACTGCTTCATTTTGATCTATCTCAAAATCAGAAATTTCAATTTTTTCATTTTTTTGAAATATTTTTTTTAGTAACTCATATCTAGTTTTTGGTTCTAAATGATAGTTAGTTTTAAAAGGATTTAAATATGTTGGAACAACAATAAGCTTGTCAATTTCTAACTGCTTTAATGCTTCATCAACAATTTTTACATGCGCGATATGAACAGGGTCAAAACTGCCACCAAATATTGCTAAATGCACCTATTTAAAACCTTTGTTATTTACTTAAATAATATTATAGCAATTTTTGGATAAAATATCTACCATTAAGATTTAAATAAAGGGAAAATATGGCTGTTAAAGTTGCAATTAACGGATTAGGAAGAATTGGAAGATGTGTTGCTAAAATTGTAGCAAGTAGAGATGATGTTGAATTAGTAGCTGTTAATGCAAGTGGTAGCGAGGAAATGATTCAATACAACCTTAAGTATGACACTGTACATGGGAATGCAGATGTTGTAGTAAAAGATGGGTATGTTTGTATTGGAAATGACAAAGCTAAATTATTAGCAGAAAGAGATCCAGCTAAGTTAAACTTTGCCCAATATGGTGCTGATGTTGTTTTAGAGTGTACGGGAGCATTCTTAACACAAGAAAAATGTCAAGCATATATTGATGCAGGAGTTAAAAAAGTTGTAATGTCTGCACCAGCAAAAGATGATACTCCTACATTTGTTATGGGAGCAAATGAAGAGACTTATGCAGGTCAAGCAATCGTATCTAATGCTTCTTGTACTACAAATGGTTTAGCACCAGTTGCAAAAGTTTTAGATGATGTATTTGGAATTGAAAAAGGTTTAATGACTACTATTCACTCATACACTTCATCTCAACCAATTTTAGATGCAAAAGATAAAAAAGATCCAAGAAAAGGTAGAGCAGGTGCTACTAACTTAACTCCAGCTAGTACTGGTGCTGCAAAAGCAATTGGAAAAGTAATGCCACACTTAAATGGTAAATTAAACGGTCAAGCAATTAGAGTTCCAACTCCAAATGTATCACTAGTTGATTTAACAGTAACTCTTAAAAAAGATGTAACTTTAGAAGAAATTCAAGCTGCATTTAAAGAAGCTTCAACTGGTTCTTTAAAAGGAATTTTAGGAATTGATGAAGAGTATAGAGTAAGTTCTGACTTTAACGGTGAGCAATTATCAACTGTTGTTCCTTTAGATACTATTCAAGTTATTGAAGGAAATATGGTAAAAGTTCTATCTTGGTATGACAATGAGTGGGGATACTCTACTAGATTAGTAGATATGGGTGTTCACGTAGCAACTAACTAGGGAGTATGAAATAAGATGAAATTACAGGAAATTAAAAATATTGATGTAGCTAATAAAAGAGTTTTTATTAGATGTGATTTTAACGTACCAATGGATGAGTATAATAACATCACTGATGATAGAAGAATTAGAAGTGCTTTAAATACAATTAGATATTGTATTGATAATGATTGTTCTATTATCTTAGCTTCTCACTTTGGTAGACCAAAAAATGGTTTTGAAGAGAAATTCTCTTTAGAACCAATTGCAAAAAGGTTACATACTTTACTTAAGCAAGAGATTAAAATGGCTCCTGGTATTGTTTGTGATGAAACACTAGAAATGGCTAAATCTTTAGAAGCTGGTGAAATTTTATTATTAGAAAATATGAGATTTGAAGCTGGTGAAACTAAGAATGATGAAGAGCTAAGTTTTAAACTAGCTTCAATGGCTGATGTTTATATTAACGATGCCTTTGGTGTATCTCACAGAGCTCATGCTTCAGTTGAAGGTATTGCAAGACATTTTGATATTGATTCAAAAGCAGCTGGATTCTTACTTGCAAAAGAGATTAAATTTTTCCATCACATTGTAAATGAACCAAAAAGACCATTCGTTTCTATTGTTGGTGGTTCAAAAGTATCTGGAAAATTAGAAGCTTTATATAACTTAGTTCCAAAAGTAGACAAAATCCTTATTGGTGGAGGAATGGCATTTACTTTTCTGAAAGCACAAGGTTATGAAGTAGGAAACTCTTTAGTTGAAGATGATTTAATTCCAGAAGCAATTAAAATTATGGAAGAAGCAAAACAATTAGGTGTTAAACTTTACTTACCTGTAGATGTTGTGGCAGCTGAAGCATTTAATGCAGAAGCATTTGCAAAACCAACAACTACTCAGGAAATACCTAAAGGTTGGATGGGATTAGATATTGGTCCTGCTACTGCACTTTTATTCTCTCAAGCACTTGAAGATGCACATACTATTTTATGGAATGGGCCAATGGGTGTTTATGAAATGGATAAATTTGCAAAAGGTTCAACAAAAATTTCTCATGCAGTAGCTTCTTCATATGCTACAACTGTTGTTGGTGGTGGTGATACTGCTGACTTAGTTAGAGTTACAGGTGATGAAGATGAAATGACTTTCATTTCTACTGGTGGTGGTGCATCATTAGAATTGATTGAAGGAAAAATTTTACCAGGTGTTAAAGCACTTGTAATAGAGGAATAAGATTTGGCAATTATTGCATCAAACTTTAAAACAAACCATACGAGAAAATCAACAGCTTCATTTGTAAATGAAGTTAATGATTTTTTA
This sequence comes from Arcobacter pernae, assembly GCF_049472135.1. NCBI lineage: Bacteria > Pseudomonadati > Campylobacterota > Epsilonproteobacteria > Campylobacterales > Arcobacteraceae > Arcobacter > Arcobacter pernae. The sequence continues at coordinate 58,257 of NZ_JBMOVV010000013.1, read as the reverse complement.
AAATCAAATGAGATTTCAAATGAAGTTTATATTTTCCCAACAGCAACTTCATTAGACTCTTTTGATACAGTTTCAAATTTCACTATAGGAGCTCAAAATGCTTATGGCGTTGAAAAGGGTTCTTTTACGGGTGAAATAGGAACTCAACAATTAGATGAGTTTGGAATTAAAACTATTTTAATTGGACATAGTGAAAGAAGACATATTCTTGGTGAATCACAAGAAGAAATTGCTAAAAAATTTTCATATTTTAAAGAGTTAGGATACAAAATTATTTATTGTATTGGTGAGCCTTTAGAAGTTAAAGAAGAAGGTTTAGAAAAAACTTTAGAGTATATTTATGAGCAATTTGTTGGTATTGATATTAACTATGAAAATTTAATACTTGCATATGAACCTGTTTGGGCAATTGGTACAGGAGTTACTGCAACAAATGATGATATTACAGCAGTTCACTCTGCAATTAAATCAAAGATTAAAAAACCATTATTATATGGTGGATCTGTAAAAGTTGCTAATGTAAGAGAAATTTGTAGTCTTGATGGTGTTGATGGAGCTTTAATTGGTACTGCTTCATGGATTGTTGAAGACTTCAAGCAAATTATTGAAAACACAAAGGATGTATAATGTTTATGAAAGGTAAAAAAGGTGTTATTTTAGGTGTTGCAAACAATAAGTCTATCGCTTATGGTATTGCAAAAGCCTGTGCAGCTCAAGGTGCTGAAATTGCATTTACTTATTTAAATGATTCTTTAAAGAAAAGAGTAGAACCAATCGCAGCTGAGTTTGGAAGTGCTGATTATGTATATCCATGTGATGTATCAAAACCTGAAGAAATTAAAGCATTAAAAGAATCAATTGAGAAAGATATGGGTCAAATTGACTTTATTGTTCACTCAATTGCATTTGCTCCAAAAGAGGGATTATCTGGAAGATTCTATGATATTTCTAAAGAGGCATTTGATATTGCTATGGATATCTCTGTTTACTCTTTAATTGAAGTAGTTAGAGAATTAAAACCTTTATTAAGTGATAACTCTTCTGTTTTAACTTTAACATATTATGGTGGAGCTAAATATATCCCTAACTATAACTTAATGGGTATTGCAAAAGCTGCATTAGAAATGACTACAAAATATTTAGCAGAAGATTTAGGTAAAGATGGAATTAGAGTAAATGCTATTTCTGCAGGACCTATTAAAACTTTAGCAGCTGCTGGAATTGGTGATTTCAGATTTATGCTTAAGTGGAATGAAGCTCATGCTCCATTAAAGAAAAATGTAACAATTGATGAAGTAGGAAATTCAGGTATGTATTTACTATCTGATTTAAGCTCAGCTGTTACAGGTGAGATTCACTATGTGGATTCAGGATATAATGTAATGGGTATGCCAGCGGTTAAATTTGATGAGAATGGTAGGCCAAATATTGCATGGAACGGTACAGATAAGTAGGTATAAAGCTTAAGCTTTTGGCAAATACCTACGTTGTCAAGTAAATTTTGAACACTCACTTACTACAAGTAAGCTCCTGCTCAAAATTTACTTTCGCCTTGGTCTTTACTCAAAATCATAACTTTCTACCACTTATTTAAATTATAATTATCAAAACAAAAAAGTTTTAATTTTTAATTTATTGAAATTTTAAATTAAGATTTTAAAGAGGAATAGGTAATTAAAGAGTATGAATATAAATTTTAAAGAATTAGCAAACAAGTATCAAACGCCATATTATGTGTATGACTTTGATCATATTACGGCACAATATAATGAACTAAAAGGAGCTTTTAAAGCAAGAAAATCACTTTTAGCATATGCTGTAAAAGCAAATTCAAATTTATCTGTTATTAAGCACTTAGCAGATTTAGGTGCTGGAGCTGATTGTGTTTCGATTGGTGAAGTAAAAAGAGCATTAAAAGTAGGAGTTCAACCTTACAAAATCATTTTTTCTGGTGTTGGAAAAATAGATAGCGAAATTAAAGAAGCATTAGAACTTGGAATTTTAATGATCAATGTTGAAAGTGCAGCAGAACTTGATAGAGTTGAGTTAATTGCAAAAGAGTTAGGAAAGGTTGCTAGAATTTCTATTAGAGTAAACCCAAATATTGATCCTCAAACTCATCCATATATTTCAACAGGTTTACATGAGAACAAATTTGGTGTTGATGTTGATACAGCAAAAAGAATGTATATTCAATGTAAAAATAGCAATTCATTAGAGCCAACAGGAATTCATTGTCATATTGGTTCTCAATTAACAGAGTTAGAACCAATTAAAGAATCAGTAAAATTAGTTGCTGATTTAGTAAGAAATTTAGCTGCTATTAAAATTGAATTAAACTTCTTTGATGTTGGTGGTGGATTAGGTATTGTTTATGATGATGAAAAACTAATTGACACAAATGAGTATGCTCAATCAATTTTAGAAGCATTATTTGGTTTAGATATTACAGTTGTTTGTGAACCAGGAAGATTTTTAGTTGGAAACTCAGGAGTTTTTGTAACTAAAGTTTTATATGAAAAAGTAAATGGTGAAAAAAGATTTGTAATTGTTGATGGTGCAATGAATGATTTAATTAGACCATCATTATATAATGCATATCACAAAATAGAAGTATTAAATGATAATAATGAATTAAGTGATTGTAATTTAGTTGGTCCAGTATGTGAAAGTGGAGATTTCTTTGCTAAAAATATTGACTTACCAAAGACACAACACAATGATTTAGTAGCTATTTACAGTGCAGGTGCATACTGTTTTACAATGGCATCAAACTACAATACTAGAGGAAAAGTAGCTGAAATAGCAGTTGAGAATGGGGTTGATAGAATTATTAGAAAAAGAGAGACTTTTGAAGATTTAATTGCTTTAGAAGAAGAGTTCATAAAATAGCAGAAAACACAAAGGGTACAAATGAACGAGCAGGGCTTATTAGAGTTAAGAAATAAACTAGATACTATTGATGAAGAACTATTAAAACTTATTAATAGTAGAATGGAAGTTGTACATCAAGTTGGACTTTTAAAAGCTAAAAGTGGTGGAGCTATTTATAGACCTGAAAGAGAAAAAGAGATTATTGATAGATTAGAATCTCTAAATACAGGAAAATTAAATAGAGCTGCTATAGAAGCATTATTCTTAGAGATTTTTGCAATTTCAAGAAATTTAGAACTTCCAGAAAATGTAGCATACTTAGGACCTGAAGGAAGCTTTACGCATCAAGCTGCTGAAGGAAGATTTGGAGCTATGAGTTCATATGTATCTATTTCTTCAATAAATGGTATCTTTAGGGAAGTTGATACAAAAAAAGCAAAATTTGGTGTTGTTCCTATTGAAAATTCATCAAATGGGATTGTAACTGATACAATAAATTGTTTAAATAAGTATGATTTAAAAATTATTGCAGAAGTTGTATTGGATATTCATCATACATTTGCAAGTACATGTGATAAAGTGAAAGATATTAAAAGAATCTATTCTAAAGATATTGCTTTTGATCAGTGTAGAAAATTCTTAGCAAACTTTGGTTTAGATGAGGTAGAGCAAATTCCAATTGAGTCAACAACTAAAGCTGCAAAACTTGCAGCAAAAGAGCCATTTAGTGCTGCCATTTGTCCTCATGTTGGTGCAAAGCTTAACAATCTTCCAATTTTATTTGAAAATATTGAAGATAAAGACAACAATAAAACAAGATTCTTTATAATAAGTGACTTTGAAAATGCACAATCAGGAAATGATAAAACTTCAATTTTAGTTGAATTTCCTGACAGACAAGGGGCATTAGTTGAGTTCTTAACTGATTTTAATAATTCAGGAATTAACTTAACAAAAATTAAATCGCATATTGTTCAGGGTAACTCAATATTCTTTATTGATTTTGATGGTCATAAAGATGATGAACATGTAAAAGCTGTATTAGAAAAACATAAAGATACTGTAAAAGTTTTAGGGTCTTATGTTAAAGAGATAAATGATATTTAATCAATAGATTAGGAAAAAAAATGAAATTTAATAAAGTTTTAGAAAATGTTACAACTTACGAAGCAGGGAAGCCAATAGAGTTAGTTGTAAGAGAGTATGGAATTGATGAAAAAGATATTATAAAGCTTGCATCAAATGAGAACCCATATGGAACATCTCCAAAAGTAACTGCTAAGATTCAAGAATTAGCAAAAAATATGTTTATTTATCCAGATGATTCAATGTTTGAATTAAAAGCTGCATTAGCTAATAAGTTTGATGTTAAAGATTCGAATATTATTATAGGTTCTGGAAGTGACCAAATATTAGAGTTCTGTGTTCATGCAAAATGTGATGAAAATTCAAAAATCTTAATGGCAAAAACTACTTTTGCTATGTATGAAATTTATGGAAAACAAACTGGATGTACAATCCTAAAAACTGAAGATGATGAACATAACTTAGAACAATTTAGTGCTATGTATAAAGAACATGGTGCTGATGTTATCTTCTTATGTTTACCAAATAATCCTTTAGGTGAGTGTTTAGATAAAGATGATGTATATAAATTTCTAGAAACTATTGATAGAGATACTTTAGTTGTAGTTGATGGAGCTTATCAAGAGTATGCTTCTTTCAAAGATGAAAAGAAAAAGATTGATGCAAAAGATTTAATCACTAAATTCCCTAATGCAATTTATTTAGGCACATTCTCTAAAGCTTATGCTTTAGGTGGTATGAGAGTTGGATATGGTGTTGCGAATGAAGAAATTATTAAAACTTTCTATAAATTAAGAGCACCATTTAATATTACAACTTTATCTTTAGCTGCGGCAATTGAAGCATTAAAAGATGAAGAGTTTGTTCAAAGCTGTATTGCTTTAAATTTTGAAGAAATGAAAAGATATGAAGAGTATGCAAAACAAAAAGGTTTTGAATATATTGATTCATATACAAATTTTATCACACTTAAATTTGGTGATAAATATAGTTCTAAAGAAGTTGCAACACAACTTCTAAAAAGAGGTGTAATTGTAAGAGACCTTACTGGTTATGGTGTAAATGCAATTAGAGTAACAATTGGTTCTCAAAGCCAAAATACAAGAGTTTTTAGTATCTTAGATGAGGTATTAGAGGAAAATAAGTAGATAAGAAATTATTATGGAAGTAAAAAACAAATCATTAGAAGAGCTAGAGGATATTTCTCAAAAAATTAGAGACAGAATTATAGATGTTGTATCTAGAAAGGGTGGACACTTCTCTTCAACTTTAGGTGCAGTTGAGCTTACAATTGGAATGCATTATGTATTTGATGCATATAAAGACCCTTTTATATTTGATGTATCACATCAATGTTACCCTCATAAACTTTTAACAGGAAGATGGGAAGAGTTTGAAACTATAAGACAGTTTGGGGGATTAAGTGGTTTTACAAAACCCAAAGAGTCTGTGGCAGATTATTTTGTTGCAGGTCATAGTTCAACATCTATATCATTAGCAGTTGGTGCTGCTAAATCAATACAGCTAAAAAAAGAAGACAGAGTACCTGTTGTAATGATAGGTGATGGTTCAATGACAGCTGGTATGGTATATGAAGCTCTAAATGAATTAGGTGATTTAAAACTTCCAGTTGTGATTATCTTAAATGACAATGAAATGTCAATTGCAAAACCTATTGGAGCTATCTCAAAATATCTTTCAAAGCTTTTAGCAGGAAAATATTATCAAGGTTTCAAAGGAAAAGTTGATAATTTTATTAAGAAAAATATGCCAGAAGGAACAACATATATAGCTAAAAGAATGGAAGAGGCTATGAAGTTAATTACTCCTGGTATACTTTTTGAAGAAATGGGTATTGATTATATAGGACCTATTGATGGACATAACTTAGAAGAAGTTATTGATACTTTAGAAATAGCAAAAGCTATGAAAAAACCTGTAATTGTTCATGCAAGAACAGTAAAAGGAAAAGGCTATAAAGTAGCTGAAGGTCAACATGAACATTGGCATGGGGTAGGTCCTTTCAATGTTGAAGATGGAGCATTTGTAAAAAAAGAAGCTCCAAAAGCTGCAACTGCTGTATTTGCAGATGCCCTTACTAATTTAGCCTGTAAACATGATAACGTTGTAGGTGTTACAGCTGCAATGCCAAGTGGTACAGGAATAAATAAGCTTATGGATAAATTCCCTGATAGATTTTGGGATGTTGCAATTGCTGAACAACATGCTGTAACTTCAATGGCTGCTATGGCAAAAGAAGGTTTTAAACCATTTATTACAATCTATTCAACATTCTTACAAAGAGGCTTTGATCAAATAATTCATGATGTATGTCTTATGGATTTACCAGTAGTATTTGCTATAGATAGAGCAGGTATTGTAGGGAATGATGGGGAAACACATCAAGGGACTTTTGATATTTCATACTTAAGATTTATTCCTAATATGGTCTTATTTGCACCAAGAGATAATGAAACTTTAAATCAAGCGATTGAATTCTCTTATACTTTAAATAAACCATGTGCTATAAGATATCCAAGAGGTGCATATATTGAGACTAATTATAAAAGTGAAGGCTTTGAATTAGGTAAGGCTGAACTTTTAAAAGAAGGTACTTCAAATAAACTATTTATAGGTTATGGTGCAGCAGTTGGAAAAGCCTGTAAAACAGAAGCTTTACATGATGAAAACATTGCTATTTTAGATTTAAGATTTGTAAAACCTTTAGATACAGAAACTTTAAAAGAGTTATCAAAAAAATATGATGATTGGTATGTATTTAGTGATTCACAAAAACAAGGTGGAGTTGCAAGTGCTATTTTAGAGTTTTTAAATGAAGAGAAAGTTTGTGTAAAACTTACATCTTTTGAGTATGAAGATGACTTTATTAATCATGGTGATACAAAAAAAGTTGAAGAGTCATTACAACTACTTCCAGAACAATTAGTTAAAAAGGTAAAATAATGAGTAAATCATTGGATGAACTGTTAAAAACAGCCTCTTTAGATGAGATATTAGAAGAGTACTCAAAAGCTTTAGATAAAAGTGAAGAAGAAGATTTTTGGAAAGAGAAAATTTTGCCTTATATTAAAGCTACTCTTTCAGTACTTTTACCTCTTAGAGAACAGAATTTACTTTTTACTCCAGAAGGAAGAAAAGTAGAGCAAATAGATAAAGAGTTCTTTTATAGATGGTCTGACTTAGTTTGTTTAAGAACAATGGCTTTTATCTTAGAAGAATCAAATAGTAAAAAACAATTAGTTAGAACTTCTTATAAAGATGTATCTTATGAAACAATAGATTTAGAAATTTTAGCTAAATATTTAAACTCTTACAGAGTTAATTTAACTGATGAAGATAATCTAGATTTTCCTGTAGCAAATTATAATTTACATACAGGTATGTTAACAACTATTAAAACATTAATTAAATAGGTATTTATTTTACCTATTTAAATCTCATAATTTAACTTCTGGATTTTATCATATCCATAAATATCATTTGTAAATCTTAACTTCCCATCTTTTATATATGAAGTAATATATGTAATATGTAAAGGTAATTTTTTTGTTAAATTAATAGAGTCTGTTTCTTCTTTATTGTAAGTTTGTCTTACGCTTTGATATGTTTTTGGAGTATAGTTTTTAGTAAGGTGTTTCATTAAAGCTAGAGGATGTTCTAATCTTACACATCCATGACTTACAGCTCTAATATTCTCTTTTGGGATTTTAAATCTCCAAGAGCCAATTGTATCATGCATATAAACAGCATGGTCATTATCAAACATATATTTTATTCTTCCCATTCCATTTGTTTTTGATGGAAGTTGTATAAATTTGTATGGAATATTTTTAACATCTTCTTTTAAGTATGCTTCCCATTTAACATCTTCAAATTTAACTTCATCTAAGTCTAAATCATATCTTTTTTTTCTAATCACAATATTTTTCTTTTTTAAAAACTTTTTATCTTTTAAAGCTTTTGGAATAATACTTTTTTTGGCAATTGAACTTGGAATATTCCAAGTAGGATTTACTATAAAATATGAAAGTTTACTTGACAAAATTGGTGTTTGATCTTTTGGAGAACCTACAACTGTACCAAAGCTTTTTACATTTTTTCCATCTTCATATAGTGTAAAATTGTATGAAGGTATATTTAGTTGAATAAAATTACTACTATCAAACTCTTTTAAAACTTTTAGTCTTTCAATATTTAGTTTTAGTCTATGTTTTTGAGATTTACTTAAACTTTTGCTATTTTTAAAAGAGATAAATCTAAAAAAATCTGGATGTTTAGGTGTGTGATTATCTAAAATTGTTTTTATTGATAAGTTTTTGTTGTCATAGTCTTTTAGTAAATTTTTCTGGTTTATGTCTTTTGTATATATTTCATAAGAGTGTTTCATATCTTTATATTGAGCTTTTTGAAGTTCTTTATAGAATGATTTTGTATCGATACATGAATTCTCTAAGTTATTAACGTAAACTATAAAAAAAGCTCTTAACTCTTTTTTTAGTTCTATTTCATTATCAATTTTCTCTAAATTACTATAAATATTTTTGTTTTCACATAAAGATGAGTATGCGTCTGTTTTAATAACTTCTAAAAACTCTTTTTCTTTTTTTGATAAAGTGTTTAGAGGATTTTTTTGAATACCTTTATTCTTAGTACTTATTTCAATCTTATTGTATTCACTGTTTATAACATATTGTTCGGGTAAATTTTTATTACTACAAGCAGTAAATAGAGTAATTATAGTAGTTAATAAAAATAGTTTTATTATTGTTTTCATTTTAACCTTTCAGGGCAATATTTTACAATAAATTTACATAAATATTATTAAATCAATTACTAGAGTCAGTTAATGAGTTTTGTATATGAGTTGTAGTTTTTTCTTTAACTTTTGTATTCTCATCATCAATCCATGATGATAAACCTATAAAAGCTCCTACTCCAATCATTACTAATAAAATTGCAACAAGAATATTTTCTATTGCACCTTTTTGATTTTTAATTATAGATTTAAAGCTTTTATACATTTTTTATCCTTTACATAAATGCGATTAATTTTTGGGCACATAAACCCATGGCCGTACTTTCAAAGCCTTTTACATTTTTGATATATGGCTTACAAAAGCCTTCAACCATAATAGCTCCTGCTTTTCCAAAACATTCACCTGATTTAATATATTCATTCATATGTACTTCATCAAATTTATCAAATTCATAGGTAGTAATACTAATATCTATTAGCTCTTTTTCTTTTGATTTGTAAATCATACATGTTATAACTGAGGTTTCATTTCCACTTTGAAGCTCTAACATATCTCTTGCATCTGCTTCATCTTTTGCTTTTCTAAGAAGTTTATTGTTTGCTGTAACTACTGAATCTGCAACTAATAATGGCATATCTTCTACCCCATATATTTTATATAACTCATCAAACTTTCCTTTAGTTGCTTCATAACAAAAGGATTTAGGGTCAGTAGTTTTTATAGAGTCTTCATCAAAACTTCCTCCATTTTGTACAAAATCAATTCCAAAATTTTTAAGTATTAATGCTCTTGTAGGAGAATTTGAACCAAGTCTTATCAAGTTTAACCTTTTTTATTTTAATTATACTCTATTAGTATATAATAACAATTTTAAAAAATGAATATTTTATAGGATTAAATAATGAATATAGTTGTAATAGGTGCAGGTGGAATAGGTGCTTTTTATGGAATGATTCTTCATAGTGTAGGATGTAATATAAAATTTATTGCAAGAGGTGAGAATTTAGAATATTTAAAAAATAATAAAATGAAAGTAACTCATCCAGATTATACTTTAGAAGATAAGATAGAAACTTTAGATATTGAAGAGTTTACAAATACAAATAAACCAGAAAATATAGATGCAATTTTCATAGCTACAAAAGGTATGAGTACTAAAGCTATTTCTGAAAAACTAGCATTATGGACTAAAGATAGCAGTTCAGTTCCATACTTTATATCTTTACAAAATGGTGTAGATAATGAAGATATTATGGAAGAGTATTACAATAAAGAGTATGTAATAGGAGGACTTACAAGACTTATTGTTTCACATACTATATCTTTAGGTCATGTACATTGTGAGGGTGGAGTTGAAACTTTAATTGGTGCAGTAAATCCAAATGAAAAGAATAGTAAATTTTTAGAAGAGTTAAAAGCCATCTTAGATAAAACACCAACAAAAACTATTATATGTGAAAATATAAAACTAGAGCTTTGGAATAAACTAATAGTTAATAATGGTGTAAATGCAATATGTGCTTTACTAGAGGAAGAGTCAGGTCCTTTGATGAAAAATGAAAAAACATCAAAGTTGATTTATGGACTTATGAGTGAAGCTGCTCTTGCTTCAAATGCTGTAGGTGTAAATCTAACTCAAGAAGATGCCAAAAAAATGTTTGAGCTTTATACAAAATTTCAATCTGTAAAACCATCTATGTGGGTTGATAAAGAGAATAATAGAGATTTAGAGTTAGAGCAAATCTGTGGTGTTGTTATAAAAAATTGTGAAAAGCAAGGGTTTGATGCTCCTTATACAAGAACAATTTCAACACTTTTAGAGTTCACATATAATAGACAAAGAAATAAATAAAATCATAAAATCGCGAAACATTCGCATGATTTTAAATTTCTTATTTTCATAGATATAATTGTTCATAGCAAAAAGGAGTATTATGAATAAAACTGTTGTATACCAAGGAGTTGAAGGTGCTTATTCACACCTTGCAAGCAGTAATCTTTTCCCAAACTCAAACTTTATAGCTTCTGATTCATTTTTGGAATCAATGCAATTAGTTGAACAAGGAAAGGCTGATTTTGGTGTTATTCCAATTGAAAATTCATCAGCAGGTAGAGTTGAAGAGATTTATAGACTTATTCCTAAAATGCAATTAAATATTATAGATGAATACTTTCATCCAATAGAGCATGCCCTAATTGCTGTAAAAGGCTATAAGCTTGAAGATTTAAAAACAGTATCTTCTCATCCACAAGCTCTAGCTCAATGTATGAATAATATTAAAGAGTTAAATCTAAAAGCAATATCAGAGTTTGATACAGCAGGTTCTGCTATGAAATTAGAGCAATCAAAAGATAAAACTCATGCTGTAATTGCTTCAACATTAGCTGCAAAGATTTATAATTTAGAGATTGTAAAAGAAAAGTTTTCAGACTATGCAGGAAATGTTACTAGGTTTATTGTTTTAACTAAAGAAAAAAGAGTACCAAAGTTTGAACAAAATAAATCTTATATTACTTCTCTTATTTTTAGTGTAAGAAATATTCCAGCAGCACTATATAAAGCCTTGGGTGGTTTTGCTACAAATGGAATAGATTTAATTAAAATAGAGAGTTACTCAGGAATTGGAAGTATGTACTCTACTCAGTTTCATGTGGATTTATACGGTCATACTGATGAAAAAAGATTGCAATTAGCCCTTGATGAGCTGAGGTTTTTTGTGGAAGAGTTAAAAATAATTGGTGTTTATGAAAGACATGAATATAGAGATAAAATGTGTGAATTAAACCAAGTAATAAAATGAAGCTTTTGCTTCATTTTATTTGTTGATATACTCAACTATAATATCTCCCATTTGAGAAGTACTTAAAACCTCTTTGGCATCAAAAGATGCTAAATCTTTTGTTCTATAGCCATCTTTTAATACATCTTTTATAGCTTTTTGAATTATATTTGAAGCTTCTTCTTCATTTAGTGAATACTTAAGCATCATACTAGCACTTTCAATAGTAGCTATTGGATTTGCTATTCCCAAACCTGCAATATCAGGAGCTGAACCATGAATAGGCTCATAAACTGCTGTTTTATTTCCAGTCGAAGCACTAGGAAGAAGACCGATTGAACCTACTACCATTGAAGCTGTATCACTTAAAATATCTCCAAAAATATTTCCAGTAACTATTACATCAAACTGTTTAGGATTTCGCACTAACTGCATAGCGGCATTATCTACATACATATGAGTTAATTCCACTTCTGGATACTCTTTTGATAGTTCAATCATAGTTGCTCTCCAAAGTTGTGATACTTCAAGAACATTTGATTTATCAACTGAACATAATCTTTTATTTCTTTTCATAGCAAGTTCAAAAGCTGTTTTTCCTATTCTTTGGATTTCTTCTTTTGTATAAACCATTGTATTAAAAGCTTTTTGTCCATTATTTTGCCTTGGCTCTCCAAAATATATACCACCAATTAACTCTCTTACAACCATAATATCACAGCCTTTAATAATTTCAGGCTTCAAGGTTGAAGCATTTGTTAGCTCATCATAAACAATAGCAGGTCTCAAATTTGCAAATACTCCTAACTCTTCTCTAAATTTTAAAAGCCCAGATTCAGGTCTTAGATGTCTAGGCAAATTATCCCATTTTTCACCACCAATAGCACCAAACAAACAAGCCTTTGATTTTAAAACTCCATCAACTGTTTCTTTTGGAAGAGGGTGACCTACTTTATCAATAGCTGCTCCACCCATTAAATACTCTTTATACTCTAATTTGAAGTTACATTTTTTACTAACTGCCTCTAATACTTTTACAGCTTCATTTATAATTTCAACACCAATTCCATCGCCTCTTATTAGTGATATCTCATAGTTTTTCATTTATTATCCTTTTATATTGCACTTTGAACCACACCTGCATCTGCTCTTAAAACTGCACCATTTGTAGCACTAGATAAGGCACTTGCTGTGTAAACAATCATATTTGATACTTCATCAGTTTCTGTGAATCTTTTAAGTAGTGATGTAGGTCTTACATTTTTAAAGAACTCTTCTTGCATTTGCTCAAAAGTAAAGTTCATTTGTTTTGCATAGTCATTTAAAAAAGTAGTAACACCTTCTGATTTTGTAGGTCCTATTATTATAGAATTTGAAGTTACATTAGTACCTGCTGTAAGCTCTGCTATTCCTCTTGCAACTGATAGTTGTGCAGTTTTAGTCATACCATAGTGAATCATCTCTTTTGGTATTTGATATGCTGATTCACTAGAAATAAAGATAATTCTTCCCCAGTTTTGCTCTAACATAAAAGGAAGATAGCTTTGAGATAGTCTTACTCCACTCATTACATTGACATTAAACATTTTAAGCCAGTCATCTTCTTCTAAACTTGTGAACTCTTTTGGCTCAAATATTCCAAGGTTATTTATCAAAATATCTACTTTTTGTAGCTGTTTTATTAGTTTGTCACAACCTTCTTTATTTGATAAATCAGCAACTATTCCTTCAACTTTTGCATTTTGATTATGTGATTTTATTTTATTGATAGCTTCTTGAACATTTTGTTCACTTCTTCCATTTATATAGACATACGCACCCTCATCACATAGTTTTTTAGCTGTTGCAAAACCAACACCTAAAGTTGAACCTGTAACAAGAGCAGTTTTATTTTCAAGCTTTAAATCCATACTAATACTCCTTTATAAAAATAAAGGCATCTTAGTAGAATTTAATCGTAAAATTATCGCAGTTTTAGAAAAGCTCTATTTTATAACCTGAGTTGTTTTGATTTACTATTAAGTCTTTATGTATTTTATTTCTAAGTCTAAATAAAACAGATCTAAATGCAGCATATCCAGCAGGTTCATCTTGCCAAATTGCATACTCCATTTGTTCTTGTGATACAAATTGTCCTGCACTTTTACATAAAAGATTGATAATCTCTTTTTCTTTTGCAGTTAGTTTTATAGGCTCATCACCATAATATAAAGTTTTAGTCTCTTTATCATAAAGATAACCATATTTTAGCTGTATTGTTCTATGGTTTTGCTCTTTATTTAAAGATAATTGATGCTCTAAAGTTTTATTTATATTTTCAACTGCATCAAGCTTTTTAATTTTTTCATTATCCTCTTTTGCTTTGCTAAGGGCTACTTCAATTGCTGCATGAAGACTTTGTTTTTTATATGGTTTGATTATATATCCATAAGCAAAAGTCTCAGAAGCTTCTTTAATAGTTTTAATCTCTGAATTTGCAGTAAGAAATACTACGGGTACTTCTGGAATTGAGTTTTTTAACTCTTTTGCAAGTTCTATTCCTGTTGTTGGACCTTTTAGGTAAATATCCATTAAAATTAAATCAGGTTTAGCACCTTTTTCTAATAAAGCTAAAGTTTTACATCTATTAGGTGCAACTCCACAAACTTTATATCCTAATTCAAAAAGTGTTTCTTTTAGATTTAGTGCAATAATTGATTCATCTTCTACTATTAAAATCTCTACTTTACTCATTTACTCCCCTTCATCCTTAGAAAAAATTATATTACACTCTAAGCCGTTATTATTCTTAAACTCTATAGTTCCATCAAGTTGATCTTCAATGATTGAGTGAATAAGTTGCATTCCAATTGAATCACTTTTGTATAGAGAGTCTATATCTTCAAGTCCATCTCCATTATCTCTGATTTTGACATGAATTTGTTCATCTTCTTTTTTCATATGAATACAAAGAAGGTTTTCTCTATCTTCTTTAAATGCGTATTTTAAAGAGTTTACGCAAAGTTCATGTAAAACCATTCCCATTTGAATACATCTATTTGTAGAAAAACTTAGATTGTCAATATGTAAATCAACATTTAATGTTGTATTTTGAGAGATATATAACTCTTTTATATCATCAACTAATTTTTTAATATAGTTTTTTAGATTTATATATGCAAGGTTTTCCCCTAGATATAAAAACTCATGAACTAATGCCATAGTATGAATTCTACTTCTACTTTGTTGCAGAATATAAATCATATCTCTATCTTTCGTTCGTCGCTCTTGCATATTAAGTAGTGATGAGATTATCTCCATATTGTTTTTTACTCTATGGTGTATTTCTTTTAGTAAGATATCTTTCTCTTCAACTGACTTTTGCAGTTCTTGATTCATTTTTGTGATTTTTGTTCTATACTCTTGTCTTTGAGTCATGTCCCTTGCAAAAGCACAAATATACTCATGTCCATTATGTGTAAAGCCATGCCCTGATACTTCTACTGGAAAAATAGTGCCATCTTTTCTAATTTGAGTTGTTTCTAATCTCCAATCTTTATGATGGTAAATATTATGCATACACTCTTTTGCAGTTTGCCTATCAAAATTTGGATCCATATCTTCTAAATACATATGATTTAAGAACTCATCTTTACTTCTTCCAATCATTTTACAAGCAGCTTCATTTACATAAATAAACTTTGCATCTAATGTAAACCAATAAATTGCATCAATTGAGTTATTTAAAGCAAACTCATAAGGAACAAGTCTCTCTTTATCTTTATCTTTTAATTCTTTATATGATTTCTCTATTCTTGATACTACTTTTTGCATATGATTTAACATAATAAATAGAATAATTCCTGTAGTAATCAAAAATAAAATACCAAAAGTTAAAGGTCCTTCTTTACTTAGTGAGTGGTATTTTGAAAACTCACTTACAAGTCTATCAATAAACAAAATACCAATTGCACCAATTGCTATATAAGTTACTGAAAACT
The DNA here is from genome assembly GCF_049472135.1 of Arcobacter pernae. NCBI lineage: Bacteria > Pseudomonadati > Campylobacterota > Epsilonproteobacteria > Campylobacterales > Arcobacteraceae > Arcobacter > Arcobacter pernae. The sequence continues at coordinate 42,759 of NZ_JBMOVV010000013.1, read as the reverse complement.
TTGTAGGAATAGATTTATTATTTAATATATAGTTCTTAACTCTTCCCATTTTTCGCTCTTATTTGTAAATTTGAAAAATTATATCATAAATAAAAAAATTCAATAATAACTGCGATAATTTTGCGATTTTTTTCCATTAAGATTCAAATTGAATTAAAAATTCATAATTGAAAAGGTTGGTGTTATGGCTAGTGAATCACCGTTTAAAAGAAAATATGTACATGTTACTGATATTAAACCAAACGATTTAGTTGAGTTTGATTTTTCTATTGGTGATCCATGTATGTATGTTGAACTTGCATTGCCAAAAAAGCAATTCGATGAGTTTTGTAAGAGAAATGCTGTTAAGCATTTAACTAAAGAACAAGAAATTGATGTGGAAAACGACAAACATAAGTGGCAGTATGGTGTTGTTGGAACACTAAGTAAATAAAGGAGTGAAGAATATGTCTTTAGATATTAAAAGTATTGAGATTAAACCAAAAAGAGAAACATTTGGTCATGTGGAAAGAAGAATTGGTGAAGGTAAGATGGCTTCAAGATATGAAGAAGCAACTTATGATATTCAACCAGTTGAAAATTTTCATTATAGACCATATGCAAATCCAAAGTATGAGTTATATGATAAAGAGAAAACAGAAATAAAGATGGAAGATTGGTATAAGTTTTTAGATCCAAGACAATATCACTACTCTTCTTATGTAATGGCAAGAGCAAAACAACAAGAAGTTGCTGAACAAAATTTTGTTTTTGTTGAGAAAAGAGATATGTTAGCAGTAATGCCAGAAGATGTAAAACAAGAGATTTTAAACTATGTTTTACCACTTAGACATTATGAGTGGGGAGCAAATATGAATAACCTTCAATTATGTTCAGAAGGTTATGGTGCTGCACTTACAAATGCATATATGTTCCATGCTGAAGATAGATTAGGTAATGCTCAATATCTTACAAGAATTGGATTATTACTTGGTGAAAATGAACCTTCAATTTTAGATAGTGCAAAAGATAGATGGTTAAATGATGAGTCATTACAACCACTTAGAAAAGCTATGGAAGATAGTTTTGTACTTGAAGATTGGTTTGAATTGCATATTGCTCAAAATGTAATATTTGATGGATTTATTCATCCTTTAGTATTTAATAAATATGAACAAGAATTAAATCAAAGAGGTGGAACTGCTCAAACTATGATGACAGAGTTTATTACATCATGGAATGAAGAGTGTGAAAGATGGCTTGATATGACAATAAAAATTGCAATACAAGAGTCACAAGAAAATAAAGAGCTTATAAATCAATGGTGTGCGAAGTATATAGATATTGCTTATGATGCAACACTTGCTATTGCTAAAAACCTAGTTTCAAATCCTGAAGAGACTGTAAATAGTATTAAAGATGAGTTAGTAGTAAAATTAAATAAAAATGGTTTAAACCTATAGGAGAGAAGATAAATGTCAAAGGTATTTTTAGCACTTCAAGCAGTAGATGAAACAAGAGCTATTATTGAAGCAATCAAAGAAGATAATGAAAATGTTGAGGTTGAGCCTCAACCTGCAATGATGAAAATTTCAGCAGAAAAAAAGATGGTTATCAATGCTCAAACAGTATCAGATAAACTAGGTAGAGACTGGGATCCACAAGAGTTACAATTAGTATTAATTTCACTTGCTGGAAATGTTGATGAAGATTATGATCACTTTACAATTTATTGGGATAATTAGGAGAAGATATTATGACTATGAGTACACAAAAAAGAAAAAAACGTCTAAATATGAAGGACAAATATAAGTATATGACGAGACTTGGTTGGGAAACTACATATCAAGATATGGATGATGTTTTTCCTGAAGATAAGTTTGAAGGTATAAAAATTCATGATTGGGAAGCTTGGGAAGATCCATTTAGAATGACAATGGATGCTTACTGGAAATACCAAGGTGAAAAAGATAAAAAACTATATGCAATCATTGATGCTTTTGCTCAAAATAATGGACAAAAAAATATCACAGATGCAAGATATGTATCTGCATTAAAGCTATTTTTAACAGGGGTTTCTCCTTTAGAATACCAAGCTCATAGAGGTTTTGCAAACATTGCAAGAGCTTTTAGAGGTGATGGTCCAAGAGTTGCATGTCAAATGCAAGCAATTGATGAGTTAAGACACGTTCAAACACAAATTCATACATTAAGTCACTATAACAAATACTTTAATGGTTTTTCTGAGTGGGCACATTGGCATGATAAAGTATGGTACTTATCAGTTCCAAAATCATTCTTTGATGATGCAAGAGCAGCAGGACCTTTTGAGTTTATTATTGCTATTGGATTCTCTTTTGAGTATGTATTAACAAATCTTTTATTTGTACCATTTATGAGTGGTGCAGCATTTAATGGAGATATGGCAACAGTAACATTTGGTTTCTCAGCTCAAAGTGATGAGGCAAGACATATGACTTTAGGTTTACAAGCTATTAAGTTCTTATTAGAGCAAGATCCAGCAAATGTTCCTATTGTTCAAAAGTGGATTGATAAGTGGACTTGGAGAGGATATAAAGTTTTAGGACTAGTATCTGCAATGATGGATTATATGTTACCTGAATCACCTCAATCATGGAAAGAAGCTTGGGAGTTATACTTTGAGCAAAATACAGTTGCATTATTTAAAGACTTAGAAAGATATGGAATAACAGTTCCAGATTGTGCAGCAACAATAAAAGCTGAAAAAGAGCATATTTCTCATCAAGTTTGGATGACATTATATACTCATAACGCAGCAGCTCCTTTCCATACTTGGATTCCAGATGAGAAAAAGATGGACTGGTTAAGCCAAAAGTATCCAGAAACTTTTGATAAATACTATAGACCAGTATATGAACATTGGGATAAGTTGGAAAAAGAGGGTAAAAGATACTATTCTGAAATGCTTCCTCAGTTATGTCAAACTTGTCAATTACCAATGTTAGCAACAGAAGTTGAAAAGGGTGAGCCAACACAAATTGCATATAGAGATACTATGTACAATGGTGAGAGATTCCATTTCTGTTCAGATCATTGTAAAGATATCTTTGAAAATGAACCTGAGAAATATGTTCAATCATGGTTACCAGTTCATCAAATTTTCCAAGGAAACTGTGGTGGTGCTACACTTCCAGAAGTTCTTAAATGGTATAAAGTTGAGTTTGGACAAGACAATCTTGATTATGTAGGTTCTCAAGATGAAAAAATGTGGAAAGAATGGAAAGGAGAAGCATAATGGCAATTCAAGCAAAAGGTGAATATCCAGTAATTATGATGGATAGTGTAGATAAGTTTCATGGTAATCAACTTGTATATGTAGGTTGGGATAAACATAAGTTAATAAACTCAGCAATGGCTTTCCCTTTGCCACCACAAATGCCTTTTAAGGCATTAGTGCATGAAGTAATGCCAGGTTGTTATAAAGACCATCCAGATTTTGAAAAAGTAGTTTGGGATGATTCTGTTATTTGGAGATTAAACGGTGAAGAGTTTACTCCTGATTTTGAGAAATCACTTGAAGATAATGGAATAGACCATAAATCATTAGTAAGATTTGAAACACCAAATCTTACAGGAATTAACGGAGTAGGAATGTGAGTTATCAAGTAGAAATAGAACCAACAGGAGATATAGTAGAAGTTCAAGATGGTCAAACTATTCTTGATGCTGCTTTAAGACAGGGAGTATATATTCCTCATGCGTGTTCTCATGGTTTATGTGGTACTTGTAAGATAGAAGTTTTAGAAGGTGAGGTTGACTATGGTGCAGCCTCTCCTTTTGCCCTTATGGATATGGAAAAAGATGAGGGAAAATGTCTTGCTTGTACTGCTACACTAATGGAAGATTGTGTAATTGAAGCTGATGTTGATGAAGATCCAGATGCTAAATCAATTCCAGTAAAAGATTTTATGGGAACAGTTGTTGAGGTGAAAGATTTAACACCTAGAATCAAAGGTATTTATATAGAATTAGATGAAGAGATTGATTTTCAAGCAGGGCAATATGTACAGTATCATGTACCAGGCTTTGATGAACCAAGAGCATTTTCTTTATGTAACTCTTCAAATGATAAAAAAATTGTAGAGTTAAATGTCTCTTTAGTTCCAGATGGAGAAGCAACTCCTTGGATTCATAAAAATGTAAAAGTTGGTGCTAGAAGGAAAATATCAGGGCCATATGGAAGATTCTTTGTAAGAGAATCTGCAAATAAACCTATGATTTTCTTTGCAGGAGGTTCTGGTCTTTCAAGTCCAAAATCTATGATTTTAGAGCAACTTGAGAATGGAAGCAAACAAGAAATAACACTTTTCCATGGAGCTAGAAATGAAGAAGAATTATATTATGCTGATTTATTTAGAGATTTAGAACAAAAGTATGAGAACTTTACTTATGTACCTGTTTTATCTGATGAAGATACTCCTTCATGGGAAGGAAGAAAAGGTTTTGTAAATGATGCTGCAAAAGAAGTTTTTGAAAATGACTTTTCAGGCAAAAAAGCTTATCTTTGTGGTCCTCCACCTATGATAGATGCTTGTATTACAACACTTATGAGAGGAAGACTTTTTGAAAAAGATATTTATACTGAAAAGTTTTTCTCAAAAGCTGATTTAAATGCTGAAAATCAGCGTTCACCACTATTTAAATCTATCTAATTTTTTACCTTGAAGGCCTGCAAATGCGGGCCTTTTTTTATTTTTAAAAGTTTTTTAAAAAAAGCGATTTTCTGCGATTTTTCTGCGAATTTTTTCAAGTATAGTTCAAATAGTAAAAATACAAATAACAAGTTGTTTGTATGTTACAAAGGATTAACAATGAATGGTTCAATATTTCAATTAAAAATGCTTGGACTTGATAATAGTGTAAATGCAAATAGAACAGAACACATTTTAAACTCAATGGCAAAAGGTGGAATAGAGATTGCACCAAATGGTTGTCATGGTGGAGGATGTGGTGTTTGTAAAATTAAAATTTTAAAAGGTGATGTAGAAACTTCACATATGAGTGAAAAACACATTACTCAAACTGAGAGAGAACAAGGTTATGTTTTAGCATGTAGAGCTTACCCTCAAACAGATATAGATTTTGAGTTTATTGGAAAAGTGAAATGCAAAAAAACAGAAGACAAAAAATTTGGACTAGTTTAATTTAAAAAAGGAGTTAGTATGGATCAAGGGATTATGAGAATTGGACATATTCATATCAAAGTAATTGATATGGATGAAGCTTTAAGACACTATACGAAAGTAATGGATTTAAGAGTTACTCATACAGATGAGAAAGGAAATGTTTATCTTAAATGTTGGGATGAATGGGATAAGTACTCATTAGTATTAACACCTGCAAATGAAGCAGGATTTATTAATATTGCTTACAAAGTAGTTAATGATTCTGATTTAGATGTATTAAAACAAAAAATCTTAGATTATGGAATTGAAGTTCAAGATGTAAAAGAGGGTGAAGAACTTTTCTGTGGAAGAGGAATTAAGTTTAATTTACCATCAGGACATGAAATGTTCCTATTTGCTCAAAAAGAGTTTGTTGGAAAAGATGTTGGTACTGAAAATCCAGATCCATGGCCAGATGGTCTTACAGGAGTTGGAGCTCATTGGTTAGACCACGCTTTATTAATGTGTGAGTTAAATCCTGAAAAAGGAATTAATAAAGTTGCTGAGAATACTAAGTTTTGTGTAGATGTATTAAGTTTTAAATTAACAGAACAAGTAGTTGTAGGGCCTAATAGAGATATTCAAGCTGCAACTTGGCTTGCAAGAAGTACTACACCACATGATTTAGCGTTTGTTGGAGGTCCTGAAATGGGATTACACCATTTTGCTTTCTTCTTAGATGATTGGGGAGATATTTTAAAAGCAGCAGACATTATGTCTAAAAATAATGTAAAAGTAGATGTTACACCACAAAGACATGGTATCACAAGAGGAAATACTATTTATTTCTTTGACCCATCTGGAAATAGAAATGAAACATTTGCAGGTTTAGGATATTTGGTTCAACCTGATATGCCACCTATTACATGGTATGAAGAAAGCTTATGGAAAGGGATTTTCTATCATACGAACCAACCAGTTGAATCATTTACAAATGTATATACATAGGATTTATTATGTTAACTAAAGTATCAAAAGATTTAACAAGTAAAACAGCTTTAAAACTTTGTGAATTGAGTGTACAAAAAGCAGAAGAGTTAAAAATAAAAATAAATGTAAGTGTAACTGATTCAAAAGGACTAGAACTTGCATTTATAAGAATGGATGATTCATTTATCCATTCAAGTCAAATAGCAAAAGACAAAGCTTATACTAGTGCAAGTTTTGGGTTTGACTCAAATACTTGGACTGAAATTTTTAAAAATGAACCTCATTTAGAACAAGGCTTTTCTAATAGAGCAAGGTTAATACCTTTTGGTGGTGGTCTTACTATCTTTGAAGATAAAGAAAAAGTAGGAGCTATAGGAGTTTCAGGTGGAACAGAACAAGAAGATATTATTTGTGCAAAATATGCAATAGAAAGATTAGGATTAAATAATGAATAAAGTACAACACTATATTAATGGACAGTTTTTAGATTCAGCTTGTGGGGAGTTTTTTGACAATATTAACCCAATGAATGGACAACTTCTATCAAAAGTAGCTCTTGGAAGAGAAGAAGAAGTAAACGCAGCAGTTGCAGCAGCAAAAGCAGCTTTAACTGGTGAATGGGGGCAAATGAAGTTAAATGATAGAATTGCCATGATGTATGAAATTGCAAATGAGATTGATAGAAGATTTGATGATTTTTTAGAAGCTGAGTGTTTAGATACAGGTAAGCCATACTCAATTGCAAGACATATTGATATTCCAAGAGGAGCTGCAAACTTCAAAGTATTTGCAGATACTATGAAATCTTATGCAGATGAGGCATATAGAGCAGATACTCCTGATGGTAGAAAAATGCTTAATTACTCAATGAGAAAACCAAAAGGAGTTATTGGAGTTATTTCTCCATGGAATCTACCTTTACTTCTTATGACTTGGAAAGTAGGTCCTGCAATGGCTTGTGGAAACACAGTAGTAGTTAAACCTTCTCAAGTAACTCCAACAACAACTTCTTTACTAGGTGAAGTAATGTCTAAAGTAGGTGTTCCTTCTGGTGCATATAATGTTGTTCAAGGTAAAGGTTCAATAACAGGAAATTTACTAACAGCTCATAAAGACGTAGATGCATTAACATTTACAGGAGAGACTAAAACTGGTGAAATGATTATGAAAGCTTGCTCACAAGGAGTAAGGGATGTATCTTTAGAGTTAGGTGGTAAAAACCCTGCAATTATTTTTGCTGATTGTGATATGGATAAGGCAATCCATGAAACAACAAGATCATGTTTTGCTAACTCTGGACAAGTGTGTCTTGGAACGGAAAGAGTTTATGTTCAAAGACCAATCTTTGATGAGTTTGTATCAAGATTAAAAGAATCAGCTTCAAAATTAAAACTTGGAATTCATAATGACGAGTCAGTTGATATGGGACCAGTTGTAAGTGCTGCTCATAGAGATAAGGTATTAGAGTTTTATGATATAGCTAAAAAAGAGGGTGCAAATGTAATTTTAGGTGGAGGTGCTCCTAAAATGGACGGTGAATTAGCAAATGGATTCTTTGTTGAGCCTACTATTTGGACTGGACTTTCTGAAGATGCAACTGTTGTAAAACAAGAAGTATTTGGACCTTGTTGTCATATTGCACCTTTTGATACAGAGGAAGAAGTAATCAAAATGGCAAATGATACTGATTATGGATTAGCATCTACAGTATTTACTGAAAATTTAGATAAAGCCCATAGAGTAGCTTCTCAAATTGATTCTGGAATTGTTTGGATTAACTCATGGTTCTTAAGAGATTTAAGAACACCATTTGGTGGTATGAAAGGTTCAGGTATTGGTAGAGAAGGTGGTCATCACTCTTTAGAATTCTATACTGAACTTAAAAATGTATGTATAAAGATGTAAGGATTTTTTATGGCAATGACACAAGAAAAAATTGAAAAATATGGAAAAGAGTTATATGAAGCTTTAAAGGGTAATTACTCAATTGAACCAATCTCAAACAGAGAACCTGATTCAACAATTGAAGATGCATATGCAATTCAACATCATTTTTTAAAATTAAGAATGGAAAATGATGGAAGTAAAATCATTGGTAAAAAGATTGGTGTTACTTCAAAAGTTGTAATGGACATGTTAGGTGTTCATCAGCCTGATTTTGGTTACCTTTTATCAGATATGATTTATTCAGACGGTGATGTGATTGATGTGACTAATGGAATGATTCAACCAAAAGCAGAGGGTGAAATAGCTTTTGTTTTAAAAGAAGATTTATGTGGTCCTGGAGTTACTGCTGCTGATGTTATAAAAGCTACTAAATTTGTAATGCCTTGTTTTGAAATAGTTGATTCTAGAATTGATAATTGGAAAATCAAAATCCAAGATACAGTAGCAGATAACGCTTCATGCGGATATATGGTATTTGGAGGTCAGAGTGTATCTCCTTTAGATGTTGATTTAACAACTTGTGGGATAACTTTAGAGAGAAATGGTGAGTTATTACATACAGGAGCAGGAGCTGCTGCACTTGGAAGTCCTGTAAATGCAGTAGTTTGGCTTGCAAATAAACTTGGAGAATTTGGTGTGTCACTAAAAGCAGGTGAGGTTATCTTATCAGGAGCTTTATGTGCAATGGTTGATATTAAACCAGGTGATAATATGACTGCTAGTATTGGTGGAATAGGTTCTGCCTCAATTAGATTTGAATAAGGTGTAAAAATGGCTAAAAAAATCAATTGTGCATTAATTGGGTCTGGAAATATTGGAACAGACCTAATGTATAAACTAAAAAGAAGTGAAGTTTTAAATCCATTATGGATGGTAGGAATTGATCCTGAGTCTGATGGTTTAATAAGAGCGCAAAAAGACGGAATGAAAATCACAGCAGATGGTGTTGATGGTTTACTTCCTTTTATTGAAGAGGATGAAGTAAAGATTGCATTTGATGCAACTTCTGCTTATGTTCATGGTGAGAATAATAGAAAACTTGCAGAAAAAGGTGTAAAAGTTATTGACTTAACTCCTGCTGCAATTGGACCATTTTGTGTACCTTCTGTAAATATGGAAGAGTTGTTAGAGCAAGATACTCAAAATGTAAATATGGTTACTTGTGGTGGTCAGGCAACTATTCCTATGATTGCAGCTGTATCGAAAGTTCAAGAAGTAGAGTATGCTGAGATTGTAGCAACTGCAGCTTCTAAATCAGCAGGACCAGGAACTAGAGCAAATATTGATGAGTTTACAGAAACTACAAAGCTTGGAATTGAGCAAGTTGGTGGGGCTAAAAAAGGTAAGGCTATTATTATTTTAAATCCTGCTGAGCCACCACTTATGATGAGAGATACTATTCACTGTTTAACTACAGAAGAGCCAGATCCAGAAGCTATTACAAAATCGATTCATGAAATGGTTGAAACTATGCAGAAGTTTATTCCTGGATATGTATTAAAAAATGGACCAGTTTTTGATGGTAAAAAAATCTCTATTTGGTTAGAGATTGAAGGACTAGGTGATTATTTACCTAAATATGCAGGTAACTTAGACATTATTACAGCAGCAGCAACAAATATTGCTGAGCAAATGGGTCAAAAAATAAATATTGCTAATACAGTTATTGCAAATGAAATGACAAGTGATGCTTCAAGCACACAAGAGGAGTTATAAGATGGATTTACAAGGTAAAAAAATCAAAATTCATGATATGTCTTTAAGAGATGGAATGCACTCAATTAGGCATCAATTTTCACTTGAAGAGATGACAAATATGTCAAAAGCTATGGATCAAGCAGGTGTTCCTTTAATTGAAGTTACACATGGTGATGGTCTTGGTGGTTCATCACTTAACTATGGTTGGGGAAGACATACAGATGAAGAGTGGTTAGATGCTGTTGTTCCTCATATGACTCAAGCGAAAATTTCTGCTCTTTTACTGCCAGGAATTGGAATTGTAAAAGATTTAGAGAGAGCTGTTGATCATGGTATTTCTATGGTTAGAGTTGCAACTCATTGTACGGAAGCTGATTGTTCTGCACAACATATTAAAGCTGCTTCTAAAATGGGAATTGAAACTGTTGGATTCTTAATGATGGCTCATATGGTTGATGAGAAAAGATTAGTTGAGGAAGCTAGAAAGATGGTTTCTTATGGTGCTACAACTATTTATGCAACTGACTCAGCTGGATATTTACTTCCTGATATGGTTAGTTCTAGAATAAAAGCTCTTAAAGCAGAGTTTGGTGATGAAATTGAGCTTGGATTCCACGGACATAATAACTTATCAATGGGTGTTTCAAACTCACTTGCAGCAATTGAAGCAGGAGCTACTAGAATTGATGCATCACTAGCAGGTTTTGGAGCAGGTTCTGGAAATACTGCAACGGAAGTTTTAGTAGCTGTTTGTAATAGAATGGGTGTTGATACGGGTATTAACTTAGAAGCTATTGAGGATGCTGCTGAGGATATTGCACTTCCTATTATGGGGAAACCTACAAGAATTTCTAGAGACTCTATTACTTTAGGATATGCAGGGGTTTATTCGTCATTTTTACTATTTGCAAGAAGAGCCGAAGAAAAGTATGGAATAGATGCTAGAACTTTACTTGTAGAGTTAGGTAAAAGAGGAATGATTGGTGGTCAAGAAGATATGATTGATGATTGTGCTATGGAATTAGCGAAAGCAAAAGGGTTATTATAATGGCATTAGATAAAGCTACAATAGAAAAACTTGCAAAGCATTGTGAAGATGCTGAATTACAAGCATATGAGATTACTAAAATCACTGATGATTATCCGGAAATGACATATGAAGATGCATATGATATTCAATGGACTGCAAGAGCTGCAAAAGAGGCTAGAGGTCATAAGATTGTTGGTATGAAAATGGGATTAACATCTCAAGCTAAAATGAAACAAATGGGTGTTGAAAATCCTTGTTATGGATATTTAGCTGATTACTTCGCATATGGAGATGGGGCACAAATTCCTTTTGATGAGTTAGTTCATCCAAAAGTTGAAGCTGAGATTGCATTTGTATTAAAAGATGATCTTCAAGGTCCTGGATGTCATATTGGTGATGTTTTAGCTGCTACTGATTTTGTAATGCCTGCTGTTGAGATTATTGATTCAAGATATAAGGATTTTAAATTTGATTTAAAATCTGTAATTGCTGATAACTCATCATCATCTAGATATGTATCAGGTGGTAGAGCTAGAAAAGTTGAAGATATAGACTTAAAAACACTTGGTGTAGTAATGGAAATAAATGGTGAAGTTGTACAACTTGGAGCAGGAGCTGCTGTTCTTGGACATCCAGCAACTGCTATTGCTATGCTTGCTAATATGCTAAGTGAAAGAGGTGAAAAATTAAAAGCAGGTGAGTATATATTAAGTGGAGCAATTACAGCTGCTACTACTGTTAATAAAGGTGATAATGTAACTGTTAAGTTCCAAGATCTTGGAACTTTAACTATGAAATTTGTATAGAAAATAAGAGCAACTCGTTGCTCTCTTTAGGGTTTGTTTCTTTAGGTAAAATTTACTTTTACCGATAAAAGAAATTAAAAATGAAATGGTCCCTTTTTTGATGGGACATTAAAAAAGGAACTGTTATGCCAATTGCACAGATTAATATTATTGAGGGTAGAACTGATGAGCAAAAAGAGAAGCTTATAGAAAAAGTTACCCAAGCAATTCATGAAGCTATAGATGCACCAAAACAAAATGTTAGGGTAATCTTAAATGAAATGCCAAAACAACACTTTGGAATAGGTGGAGAAAGTGTAAAAAAGATGGGGCGATAAAGTGTTAAAGTTAAGTGTATTAGATCAATCTCCTATTCATGATGGAAAAGAAGCAAAACAAGGATTATTTGATACTATTGAGTTAGCTAAACTTTGCGAAGAATTAGGTTATGATAGATATTTATTAGCAGAACATCATGATACACCAGGATATGCTTCTTGTGCTCCTGAGATTATGATTGGGGCAGTAGCTTCTAATACTTCAAAAATTAGAGTAGGTAGTGGTGGAGTTATGCTTAATCATTACAGCTCTTTTAAAGTAGCTGAGACATTTAATACACTTACTGCTTTATACAATAATAGAATTGATTTAGGAATAGGGCGAGCTAGTGGTGGAAGTTTTTTAGCTACTAGAGCCTTACACTCAAATCAAAGTGATTATTCTAATAAAGCATATGAACTTATAAACTACCTTGATAAAGCAGCTCCTTTAAACTCTCCTTTTAAGGAACTTGGTTTATCTCCTATTCAAGAAAATAGTACACCAGTATATTTGCTTGGTTCTAGCAATTCTAGCTCTTCTTTAGCCGGTGTTTTAGGTGCAGGTTTTATTTTAGCACTATTTATTGGAACACATGAAAGATCACCTTCTATAATTCAAGAGTATAAAAAGAGTTTTAATAAAAGCCTTAATTTTAAAGAACCAAAAGCAAGTATTGCTGTTGCTTGTATAGTTGCAAATGATAAAGAAGAAGCAAGATATATTGCAAGTACTCATACTTATTGGAAGTTACAAGCTTTTAGACATCCATTAAGAGATGATTTACAAAGCCCACAAAAAGTTCAAGAGTTAATAAAAGAGTTGAGTTGGGAAGATAAAAAATATTATGAAGAAACAATGAATAGCATGATATTAGGAAATGCAAAAGAGTGTAAAGAACAAATAGAGCAGTTAGCTTTGGAATATGAAGTTGATGAGGTAATTGTTGTGAATGTGACTTATTCTTTTGAACATAGAAAAAGGTCATACGAACTTTTAGCAAAAGAGTTTAATTTAAATAAGGAGTAAAAATGTCAAATCCAGAAATAGCAAAAAGTATAAAAACAGGAAGTTTTAACACAAATTATCATGATTTAGGTGAGGGGGAACCAGTAATTTTCATGCATGGTTCAGGACCAGGAGTTTCTGCATATGCAAACTGGAGATTAGCTATGCCAGAAATTTCTAAAAAGTTTAGAGTGATTGCCCCTGATATGGTTGGTTTTGGTTATAGTGATAGACCAGAAAGTATCACATATAGTATGGATGTATGGGTACAACAAATTATAGATTTAATGGATGCTTTAAATATAGAAAAAGCTCATCTTGTAGGTAATTCTTTTGGGGGAGGATTAGCTTTATGTTTAGCTATAAAATACCCTCAAAGATTTGATAAAATTGTTTTAATGGGTGCAATGGGAGTTGAATTTGAAATCACAGCAGGGCTTGACCAAGCTTGGGGATATACACCAAGTATAGAGAATATGAAAGTATTATTAGATACTTTTGCATATAGTAGAGAACTTGTAACTGATGATTTAGCAAAAATGAGATATGAAGCAAGTATTAGACCAGGGTTTCAAGAATCTTTTGGTTCAATGTTCCCCCAACCAAGACAAAATAGTGTAAAAGCAATGGCAAGTGATGAAGAAGATATTAAAGAAATAAAAAATGATGTATTGATTATTCATGGAAGAGATGATAAAGTTATTCCTTTTGAAAACTCAATTAGATTGCATAGTTTAATCAACAAATCACAACTTCACAGTTTTGGTGAGTGTGGACATTGGAGTCAAATTGAACATAAAGATAGATTTAATAAATTACTAGAAGACTTCTTTCTAGAATAAAGGATAAGTGTATGAACTTTTTAATTTTAGGTACAGGTGGAATAGGAGCATTTTACGGAGCTAGATTATTAAGTTCATTAAATAATGTAACATTTGTTGCAAGAGGGGCTCATTTAGAAGCTATAAAGAAAAATGGTTTAAAAGTGAGTCATCCTGAGTTTTCTTTTTTAGAAAATGTAAATATTTCTGAGTTAAAAGATATCGATTTTTCTTCTTTAAATATCGATATAATAATTCTTACTACAAAATCAAATACTACAAGAACAATAGCCAAACAACTTTTAGAGAAAATAGAGCCTTTAAATAATATACCTTATATTTTATCTTTACAGAATGGTGTTGAAAATGAAAAGATTTTATGTGAATATTTTCCAAGTGATAAAATATTAGGAGCTCTAACAAGAAAAATAGGTGCTCATATTATTGAATTAGGAGTTATTGAAGCAACAGGAAAAGTAGAAACTTTAATTGGTTCAATAAGTAAAACAAAACAGAACACTAAATTTCTAAATGAACTAAATAAAACTATAAATAAGGCAGATATTTTATGCGAAGTTGTAGATGATATAAATAAAGAGTTATGGAAAAAGCTTATTATAAATAATGGAGTAAATGCCATATGTGCTTTATTGGAGATTAAAACAGGTGTTTTAATGAACAATGAAAAGCTTTCTTCTTTAGTTTATGGTTTGATGAAGGAAACACAAAGTGCTGCAAAAGCTGCAAATGTTTTTATAAATGATGATGAATTAAATCAAATGTATGAGCTTATCAAAAACTTTGACTCAATTAAACCATCTATGTTAGTAGATAGGGAATTTAAAAGAGAACTTGAAATTGATGAGATATGTAATGTTGTAATAAAACATAATGAAAAACAAAATATTGATAGTGCATATACTAAATCTATCTCCTATTTATTAGATTTTGTGTATAGAAAAGAAAAATAGGCTTATTTGCGATAAATCTGCGATTTCTTTTCTGTATTATTATTTTTGAAATAGGTGCAAATGATAAAAGAGATATATTTGAAATTGTAGCACCTATATTTTTGCTTTTAAACTTATTATGCTTTCTGCTTTATCTTTACACAACTTCAAAGCGCTTCGTTTCTCCTTTCATTATAAAAAATGATTTAGACATAAATACGGCATTTTATATGCCGTATCCCCTTTTTTATTTCTCAAAAGTGCGATAATTTTGCGATTTTATTTAATTAGAATCATTCTTGTAGAGTACCAATTATATTGCGCGTGTATGGTAGTCTAAACAATTTCGAAATCTTGGAGAGATAAAATGAAAAAAATTACAAAATTAAGTATGGCTGCATGTTTACTACTTACTAGTTCTGTTTTTGCAGATACTTTAGAAGAGGCATTTTCTAATTCAAAAATTAAAGGTGAAATCAAAGCACAATACTTTGATAAACAAAGCCCAGCAGATGGTAAAAACGATAATATTTTTGTAACAGGTGGAAATATAAATATCGTAACAGGTTCTTTTTATGGTTTACATGCAGGAGTAACATTTCAAGCTTCTCATGTAGTAGATAGATCAATTGAAGGAACAAATGATTTTGCTTCTACTATGGATGCTTCAGGTGCTGTAATGTCTGAGTCATACTTAGCATACACTTTAAATAATACAACATTAAAGGTTGGTAGACAATATATTTCAACTCCGTTAGTTGCAGGGTCTGGTTCTAGAATGATTAAAGAGTCTTTTGAAGGTGTTACTTTAACAAATACTGATTTAACTGATACAACTGTAGTTGCTGGATATGTAAGCAAATTCCAAGGAAGAACTGATGGTAGTGAAAAACCAGGTGAGTTTGATAAGTATGAGGATGGAGCATATACTTTATATGTAAAAAATAACTCTATAGAAAACTTAACACTACAAGGTCAATATTTAGATGTAGATGGGGCTACTGCAAATACTGATAAAAATGCATTATATGTAGACGGTGTTTATGATGCAAAGATTGCAAAAGTTTCACTACAAGTAATTGACTCTAAAAATGAGAGTAATGCAAAATCAGATGGTAGATTATATGGTGCTAAAATTAGTGGAAATATAGGAATGGTTAATTTAACTGGATTATATACAAGTACTACTGATGATGGAGATGTATTTGTAGGTGCTGGAAATGGTGCTGATTCAGGTTATACAGCATTACCAGTTCATGGTGGAAGTGTAACATATAAAGCAAATACAGATACAATGGTTGCAGTTGCAGCTACACAATTAGCAGGTGCTACAGTTGTTGCATATATAGGTCAAGTAAAATCACCTGATGATAATAACTTAGGTGGTTCAGATAAGATTGATGCATATGGTGGATTTGTTCAGTATGCCTTTAATAAAAACTTTTCAACAAAAGTTATGTATGAAAATGCTTCATTTAGCGATACTCTAAAAGATTCAAATGCATTAAGAGTGTACACTTCATATAAATTCTAGTAAATTACTTTAGTATAAAAGCTATTTTTAAGGGTTCAAGTATATACTTGAACCCTTTTTTAATTTAAATTTTTTCAAAAGAAGTTATTATGCAGTATTATTTTTTATTAGTTTTAGCAGTACTTTTTTGGTCTGGAAACTTTGTTTTTGGTAGATTAGTTTCTTCAAGTATAGAACCAACTGAGTTATCTTTTTATAGATGGTTTTTTGTCTTAGTATTACTTTTACCTTATATTTTTATCAATATAAAAAGGCTTTTTAAAGCTTTGAGTAAAGATTTTTTGATTTTACTTTTATTAGGTGCTTTTGGAGTAGCAGGTTTTAACACTTTTTTATATTACGGATTACAAACAACAACCGCAATAAATGCCTTATTAATTAATTCAGCTATTCCTATTATGATAGTAGTTTTATCTGGAATTATTTTAAAGACAAGTATTAAATTTATTCAGGTCTTAGGGATTATAATCTCAACTATTGGAGTTATATATCTTATTTTAAAAGGTGAGTATCAAACTTTACAAACTTTAGAGTTTTCAAGGGGTGATTTATGGATACTATTAGCAGGTTTTGTTTGGTCTGTATACTCTATATGTTTAAAGTTTATGCCAAAAGATATCAAAGCATTTGATTTTTTAGCTATTACTACTTTTATAGGAACACTTATTTTAGCAGTAGTATTTTTCTATCAAGGTTATACTTTTAGTATTGATTTTGTAGATAATAGTTCAGTTTTTTACTCATTAATTTATATGGTTATATTTCCATCAATTCTGTCTTTTTATTTTTGGAATATTTCAACTGTGCAAGTAGGAGCAAATAAAGCAGGGCAGTTTGCCCATCTAATGCCAATATTTGGTGCAGTATTAGCATATATATTTTTAAAAGAGAAGTTAGAATTATATCATCTAGTAGGAGTTCTTTTAATAGGTTTAGGAATTTATCTATCAATATTTTATGTAAAAAAGAGTTCAAAAAATGGCTAATCTTTCAACTTTATCAGGTTTTTTGATATTTTCATCTTTTATTGTAACTTTTATTGCATACTTTTTTAATAATTCATTATTGATAATTGCAAGTGGTTTTGCTTGGGGTGCATTGATTCTTTCTTACTTTTCATTGAAAAGTAGAAAAGTTTTAAATATACTATTTTTTCTAAGTTTAATAGCCTTTTCATTCTCTTTTTATAGAGGTTTTACAATTGATTTTGTAAAAGTGTTTAGTGTAAATCAATACTTATTAACACTTTTAATTGGAGTTGGTTTTTTAAGACTAATAGCAACACCTAAAAAAGATAAAAGTATAAATCTTCCAAAAGGTAAAAGTTCATTTCTAAAAACTTATTTAGGAGTACATCTTTTTGGTTCAGTTATAAATTTATCTTCATTAATTTTGGTTGCAGATAAATTACATAAAAAAGCAAAGCTAACAAAAGTACAAATAGTATTGCTTACTAGAGCTTTTTCAAGTGATGCTTATTGGTCACCATTTTTTGTAGCTTTTGCAGCTGCTATTACTTATGCCCCAAATTTAAATACAACAGTTATTCTAGCAAATGGATTAGTTTTAGCATTTATTGCATTTTTAATTACATATTATGATGTGACAAGAGATAAGAGTTTTAATATTGAGGAATTCAGAGGTTATCCTGTTGCTTTTAGTACTTTGACACTTCCTTTTTTCTTGGCATTTTTAGTACTTTTAGCAAATCACTATTTCCCAAATATTAAAGTGATAGTTTTAATTGCCTTATTTTCATTTGTTTTAACTCTTATTGTTTTACCAATAAAAAAAGGATTAAAAAACTCTTCTATAAAACTTTTAAATCATATTAATGATGAGTTACCAAAAATGAAAGTGGAGCTTTCACTTTTTTTAATTGCAGGTATGTTTGGTATATCTATAAGTTCAATACTTTTAGGTTTGCAACTTCCTCTACCTTTTGAAGAGTTTGATTGGATAGTAGCTTCAATACTTTTAGCAATTTTTATTGTCTTAGCTTTTGTAGGAATTCATCCTATTATTACTATTGCTATTATTGGAGATTTTTTAAGTAGTGCAAATCATACACTTTTAGCGGTAACATTTTTATTAGCTTGGGCAACGACAGTTTCAACTTCACCTTTTAGTGGATTAAATCTAACAATGGTAGCAAGATATGATTTAAGTGCGAAGGATATTTTTAAAGCCAATATTTTATATGCTCTAAAAATGTACATTGTAGGGGTGATTTGTCTATTTATTTTATCAAATTTCATAAAGTTGTAATAAAATCATACAATTATCATATTGTTTCATTAAAATTACAGTATTAAAGAGGTAGATGCATTTCTCATTTGTATCCTTTCTGCTTCCTAAATTATAAATTTAAGTGCATTTGCCTCATTAACTTACCTAATTACAAAAAGCCCTAGTAAATATTACTCTTCAAGTCTCATATCAGAATTAAAATCTAAGAGTAATAAGTAAAAATAAACTCATTTCTCCTAAACATAATTTAAGTTTTTAGGGCTTTTTTGTATTATAAATCCTCTATAACTCTTCTTGATGTCCAATAAGTCTTTCTATAAAAAGCTTTATCTATTTTTGTAAATTTCACACCTTTTATTGAAGCATGCATAAATTTTCCATCACCCATATAAACACCTACATGTCTATCTGTTCTCCCTGTTTTAAAAAATACCAAATCACCTATTTTAAGTTCAGATTTTTTTATCTTTTCCCCAATTTTAACTTGAGTTCTTGTACTTCTTGGAATTTTGATATTAAATTTTTCTTTAAATATTCTTTGAGTAAAGGCTGAACAATCAATACCTTTTTTAGAGTTTCCTCCAAATTTATATTTTACATGTTTCCATTCATCATAAAATTCCATTAATGCATCTTTTATGATTTCATCATTATTTACTGATAAATCTTCTTTAGGTTCATTTGTATATGATTTTGTTTGGTATGTTAACTCTTTTGTATCTACTGGTTTGATATTTTTTAAAGCTACTATTTGAGCGTCTATGTTTTCTTGTGAAGTTTCTTTGTAAGCTATTGTTTTAGTACTATTACATGCACTAAAAAAAAGTGTGATTAATATTAAAAATGATAAGTTTCTTATCACATTTACTCCTATAAAAATTAAATTAATCTTAAATTATACCCTTTTTTTTCTTAGTGTTAAAATAAAACTCTTTTTGCTTTCCAGTAATGTTTTTTATAATATGAGTTATTTAAAGAAGAAATAATTACTCCTTTTTTTGTTGAAGCATGCATAAATCTTCCATTATCTAAGTATATTCCCACATGTCTTGAATCCCAACCTGTTTTAAAGAATACTAAATCCCCAAGTCTAAGAGAAGTTTTTTCTATATACTTCCCCACTTTATGTTGAGACTTTGTTGTTCTAGGAAGTTTTAGATTAAAACTATTTTTATATGCTTTTTGAACAAAAGCAGAACAATCAATTCCTCTTTTTGAATTACCACCCCATTTATATCTAACACCTCTCCATTGTTGATAGAACTCTTTTAGTTGAGTATTTGTTTGAAGTAGTGTATTTTCTAGGGAAGCACTAGGGAAAGGAAGAGAATCTAGCTCTTTATAGCTACTTACAAATTTGTCATAACTATTTTTATTAGAGCATCCTGTTATAAAAATTAATGATATAAAAATAAATGCAATTGATTTTATCATGAATAAATATTTTCCTAAACATATAATTAAATTATATTATATCAAAAATAATATGATAAGAATTAATTATCCCAAAAATGGTATAATGCATTTTTAATAGAAGGATTAATTATGAGAACACTACTATTTAGTTTTATAAGTCTTCTTTTTCTTACTGCTTGTTCACCTGTTAAATATACAAACTCTTTTGACACTTTAGAATTACAGACTCAAAAAGAACAATCTACTCTTGGATTTTGTACAAGAGATTCATATATAAAAACTATTGATGATAGTAAATATAAAAAACTATTTGTTGAATATATTTCTTTAAACAATACATGTAATTGGAGTGGACTTCCTAGAGGATATTTTGTTTATCAGTTTAAAAAGCATTTTAAAATAACTAGTATGAAAAAGATTCAAAGTTATGATTATGATAATTATGAGTTTACAACTTATTTAATTGATGAAAAATACTACATTGATTTGATTTATAAGTTTAACTCTTCTGAAGATATGTTTATTTTAGATTACAATGGTTTATATTTCCAAAAATTATTAAGACAATACAATAACTCTTATGTTAATGAAAATATTAATAAACAAAGATTTGATAAAGATTATTTCAAGAGTCTAGTAACTATGGATATTGTTGAAAACTATTTTGAAAAAATAGATTTAAAAAGTGAGTTTTAGGTGAAGAAATTAGATTTATTTATTGTTATTTATTGCATAGTAATTGTGCTTTCAGTTATGTATGCAACTCAACCACTTCAACCTTTACTTGCAGATGAATTTAATATATCAGTAATAAAAGCTTCGCAGTTTACAGCTGTAATTATGCTTTTTTTAGCAATATCACCTATTGTATATGGATATATTTTAGAAAAAGTTTGTGCTAAAAAAATGTTGATGTATTCATCTTTTATTTTACTTGTGACTAATATCTTTTTAGGATTGAGTACAAATTATGAGACATTTTTATTTTTTAGATTTTGTGAAGCTTTAGTTGTACCTGCTATTTTAACAGCTCTTATGAGTATTTTAGCGAATATTGATAAAGAAAATATCAAATACAATATGGCTATATATGTTGCTGCAACTGTTTTTGGTGGAATGATTGGAAGAATCTTTTCTGGTGCTATTGCTACAAGTTTTTCTTATGAATATGTTTTCTATTCTTTATCTCTAGCAATTTTTATTTCACTATTTTTTATTAAAAAGTTAAAGTATGAAGGTGAAGCAACTTTGTCAAAACCTAAGGTAAGTGATATTACAAATATTTTAAAAGATAAAAGATTTGTAGTGGTTTACTTATTGATGTTTTGTGTATTTTTTGTTTTTGCAGGAGTATTAAATGTTCTTCCATTTAGAGTAAAAGATATAAGTAGCTCAATAAATGAGTTTCAAATTAGTCTTTTATACTTAGGATATGGAATGGGGATTTTAGTTTCATTACTTTCAAAAAAGATAGTTAAGATTTTTAAAACTGAACTAAATACAATTCTTGTTGGATTACTTATTTTTATTGCGGTTAATTTTTTCTTGACAAGTACAAATGTACTGTTTTTATTTGTAATGCTATTTATATTCTGTATAGGAATGTTTACAGTTCATACAATGAGTACAGGTCTTGCAAACTCTATGAAAGGGGAACAAAAATCACTAACATCAGGAATGTATCTTACTTTCTACTATTTAGGTGGAGCAATGGGGTCTTTTTTACCTTCAATAATTTATGAGCATTTAGGATGGAATATAATGGTTTATAGTTTTATTTTCATTATATTTTTAATGCTTATTTTAGTTTATAGAAATAAAAAGTTATTTGATTAAAAGGATACTAAATATGTCAAATATAAGCAGTAAGTCAATTTATATTTTAGGTATATCAATTTTTTTAGGTTTAAGTTCATTGGGCTATTTTTTTGTTGAAGGTATAAAAACTTATAAGCAGTTTGACAGAACTGTTACAGTAAAAGGATTATCTCAAAAAGAGTTCAATGCCGATATTGTTTTATGGCCTATAAAGTTTACTGTTGCAAGTAATGAATTAAATGATTTAAATAAGCAAATTGAAACAAATACAAAAATTATTACTGAATTTTTAGAAAAAAATGGGATTATAAAAGATGAGTGGACAATCCCATCAGCATCAATAAATGATAAATTAGCAAATAGTTACTCAAATGAAAATGTAAGGTTTAGATATAGTGCAAATCAAACAATAAATGTTTATTCTAAAAATGTTGATTTAGTTAGAAGTGCGATTCTAAATATCTCATCTTTGAATAAAAAAGGTATTTTATTTAGAACAAATGATTATGATTCAAAAGCTCAATACTTTTTTACAAAGTTAAATGAAGTAAAACCTATTATGATTGAGGAAGCTACTAGAAAAGCAAGAGAAGTTGCTATGAAGTTTGCTAAAGATTCAAACAGTAAATTAGGAAAAATCAAAAATGCAAGACAAGGTCAGTTTTCTATTTCAAGTAGAGATCAAAATACACAACACATAAAAAGAGTTAGAGTTGTGTCAACGGTTGAGTATTATTTAGATGATTAAGAGGATTAAAATCCTCTTAATGTAACTCCTAGGAATATTGCAATAATTCCTAAAACTATATTTAATGGAATAAAGTATTTAGCTATAGGTTCTAGCTGTTGTTTTGCAGCTGGAAAGTTGTTGCTTTGGAAAGCTTTTGCTGCTTTATTTCTTTTTATATAAATAGTAATAAAAACTATAGTCATAATAGTCCAAATCACTTCTTTTGCAATTGCTACACCATATAAAGGTGTACCTTTTAAACCTAAAGCTACTATCATAATAATAGCCGTTAATAAAAGTAAAACAATTGCAGGAATTACCATATTAAAAAATCTTCTTAAAGACTCTAATGTTCTTCCTAGTTTTATTTTTGGATCTGTAATATCTTGCATAGAGTAGTGAACGGCAAATCTAATTGCTAACATTCCTCCTACCCATAATACAGCTGAGATTACATGTAGAAAAACTATAATTGATGAAAAGTTATCAAATAGTTCACTCACTTTTTAATCCTATAAATTTTCTTTTGCATACTCTAAAGCAGCTTTTTTTGCATCTTCAATTTTTGATACATCTTTACCACCAGCTTGTGCGAAGTCAGGTCTTCCCCCACCTCCACCACCAACGATTGGAGCAATATTTTTAATCCAATCACCAGCTTTAATTGCTGAGTTTTTACTTCCTGCAACAATCATAACTTTTTCACCTTTTGGTTGAATAAGAAGTGCTGCTAATTTTTCATTTGCATTTTTCATATCATCAATTAGTTTTTTGATGTCTCCATTTTTAACAATGTCAACTACAACTTTAACATCACCAATCATTTCTTCACTAATAGGAGCTGAGCTTTGGCTTTGAGCTTCTTCAACTTCTTTTTTAAGTTCTTTAATTTGGTCTTTTAATTTTTTGATACCAGTAATTGCATCTTGGTTTTTAACTTCAGTTTGAACTTCTTGGTATTTTTTCATAAATGATTTTGCATATGAAATAGCAGACATTCCACATACAGCTTCAATTCTTCTAACACCTGCACTTACACCTGATTCTTTAGTAATATAAAAAGAACCAATATCATGTGTATTTCTAACGTGTGTTCCACCACAGAATTCAACTGATACATCACCAAATTCTACAACTCTTACAACATCACCATATTTTTCACCAAACATAGCTATTGCACCTTTTTTCTTAGCATCTTCGATAGCTAACTCTTCAACATTCCCAACAATTCCTCTTGAAATCATAGAGTTTACTAAATCTTCAACTTCTTCAATTTGCTCTTGTGTCATTGCTTTTGGATATGTAAAGTCAAATCTTAATCTTGATGAGTCATTTAATGAACCTGCTTGTGCAACTGTATCACCTAAAACCATCTTTAATGCACTTTGTAAAAGGTGTGTAGCACTATGATGTTTTGCAACTTCATATCTATTTACAACTACAGCTTTTACATCTTCATCTTTATTAATATCACTATTTTCAACTTTAACTTTTGAAAGGTTTAATCCATAGAATTTTTGTGTATCTTCAATAATTGCAATATGCTCATTATCTTCTAATGCACCTATATCTCCACTTTGTCCACCAGAAGTTGCATAGAATGGAGTCTTATCTAACATAACCCATCCAGACTCACCTTTTTTAAGTGTATCTACTTCTTTAAAGTTTTCATCTAATAGTGCAAGAATTTTACTATTGTAGTTAGTGTTATCATAACCTACAAATTCATTTTCACCATATTTTTCAAGTAAAGCTTTAAAGTCACCAGAAGTAGCAGCGTCACCACTACCTTTCCAAGCAGCTTTTGCTTTTGCTTTTTGCTCAGACATTAACTCATCAAATTTCTCATTATCAACTTTAATGTTTTTATCTCTTAACATATCTTCTGTTAAGTCTAATGGGAAACCTTTTTCATCATATAATTTAAATGCGATTTCACCTGAGAATACATTTTTAGTATTTTTTAATTCTTCTTCAAATAAAGCCATACCAGACTCAATCGTTTTAAAGAATCTAGCTTCTTCTAAAGTTAATTGCTCTTTAATATAATCTTTTTGATCAACTAAATCACTATAGTGAGCACCCATAATATCACATAATGTATCATAAACTTCAGCTAAGAAAGGTTTTCTAAATCCAAGTAAATAACCATGTCTTACAGCTCTTCTCATGATTCTTCTATTTACATAAGGTCTACCCTCATTTCCAAATAAAATACCTTGAGATAACATAAATGAGTTTGCTCTTAAATGATCAGCGATAACTCTATAAGAACCTATGTTTTCATCACTAATTTTATTGATTGCTAACTCTTCAATTCTTTTGATAATTGGTTGGAAGTTCGATGAATCAAAGTTGTTAAATACACCCTCTTTGATTGCAATAACTCTCTCTAATCCCATACCTGTATCAATTGAAGGTTTTGGAAGAGGATTTAACTTACCACTTGTATCTCTTTCGTATTGCATGAATACTAAGTTCCAAATCTCTAAGAATCTATCACCTTCACCACCTAAGTAGTCTTCATCGCTATTAAAGTGTTCCTCACCTTGGTCATAGAAGATTTCTGAACAAGGACCACAAGCACCTGTATCACCCATTGACCAGAAGTTGTCTTTATCACCAAATCTTTTGATTCTAGATGCATCAATATGTTTTGTCCAAAGTTCAAATGCTTCATCATCATCATTGTGAACAGTAACCCATAACTTATCAATAGGAAGTGCTAAATTAACAGTTACAAATTCCCATGCGTAAGCAATAGCATCTTCTTTAAAGTAATCACCAAATGAGAAGTTTCCTAACATTTCAAATAGTGTATGGTGTCTTGCTGTATAACCTACATTTTCTAAGTCATTGTGCTTTCCACCTGCTCTTACACAAAGCTGACAAGATGTTGCTCTTGGGTTAGATGGAGTTGGAACTTCACCTGTAAAAATATCTTTAAATTGTACCATTCCCGCATTTGTAAACATTAATGTTGGATCATCCGGTACTAAAGGCATTGAAGATATAACTTCGTGCCCTTTATTTTTAAAAAACTCTAAATACTCTTTTCTAATATCCATAAAACTTTCCATTTTAATTAAAATAGAGTTATTTTATCTAAAAACAGATTTAGGCAAGATTATAAAAGAAATTTTAAGTTAAGCTAGGCTAAAATTAATAAGTTTTATTTATAAGATATTTTAATAAAGAGAACTAAAAAATTAATAATAAGGAAATTAAAATGGGTAAATATATTGAATTAACTCCGGCAAACTTTGAAGAAGTTACAAAAAGTGGTGTTTCACTAGTTGATTTCTGGGCTCCATGGTGTGGACCTTGTAGAATGATCGCTCCAGTTATTGAAGAATTAGCTGAAGAGTTTGAAGGTAAAGCAAACATTTGTAAAGTAAATACAGATGAAGAGCAAGATTTAGCTGTAAAATACGGAATTAGATCTATTCCTACAATTATCTTCATGAAAGATGGTGAAGTAGTTGATCAAATGGTTGGTGCTTCTTCTAAACAAGCATTTGCTGACAAAATTAACTCATTATTATAATTCATAATAAAAATACAAACAATTATTAAGAAAGGTAAGACAAATGTCTTACCTTTTTTTATTTCTAAAAATTAAGAAAATATCTTCTTCTAAGGGTAAAAAGTGAGTAAATGTATAGAGCTAAATAGTAATAATTTTCATAAAATTACTAGAAAAGGTGTTGTTTTAGTTGATTTTTGGGCTTCATGGTGTTCATCTTGTAAAACATTAAATCCAATTGTAAAAGATTTAGCAAAACAATTTGATGGAAAAGCAAAGATTTGTAAAGTTAATGTAGATAGAGAAAATAAATTAGCAAATAGTTTTAAAATTAGATCTATCCCTACAATATTCTTTATGAAAAATGGACAAGTTGTTGGGAAAATTGTTGGGGTTACTTCAAAAAAAGCTTTAGCAGATAAATTAAACTCTCTAATATAAAATCAAAAAAATTTAAAATGTCATATTAAGGTCACTCTTCTTTTTTATTATTTCACTATAAGAAATAAAAAGGAGATGTCATGCTTCAAAGTCAAACTTTCAAAATAGCATTACCAATTATTGTTGCAATTATTGTTGCAATAATTCCAACACCAGAAGGATTAAGTGTAAATGCTCAATACTTCTTCGCAGTATTTTTAGGTGTAATTGTTGCACTTATTTTAGAACCAATTCCAGCAGCACTAATTGGTTTAACAGGAGTTGCTTTCAGTGCAGCTTTTGGATTAGTAGGTGAGACTGCAAAAGCCAATAGGGATTGGGCTTTAAGTGGTTTTTCAAATGGGGTTATATGGTTGATTTTTGCAGCATTTATGTTTGCATTAGGTTATAAAAAATCAGGACTTGGTAAAAGAATTGCTTTACTATTAGTAAAACTTTTAGGTAAAACTTCTTTAGGTTTAGGATATGCAGTTGCATTCGCAGATGGTATTCTATCACCATTTATGCCATCAAATACAGCAAGAAGTGCCGGAACGATTTTCCCAATAGCTATTAATATTCCTCAAATGTTTAATTCGACTCCTGAGAATGAACCAAGAAAATTAGGTGCTTATATTTCATGGGTAGCAATAGCAGCAACTTGTGTTACAAGTTCAATGTTCTTAACAGCATTAGCACCAAATTTATTAGCTGTATCTTTAGTTGAAAAAAATGCAGGTATTTTAATCTCTTGGGGAGAGTGGTTTAGTACATTAGCTTTAATTATGATACCACTATTTTTACTTGTTCCTTATATTACATATTTAGTATATCCACCAGAACAAAAAAGTTCACCAGAAGCTCCTGCATGGGCAGCTAAAGAGCTTGAAAAAATGGGACCAATTACTAAAAAAGAGTTAATTATGTTAGGTCTTGGAATTTTAGCTTTAGTTATGTGGATTTTTGGAAAAGCTATTGGTGTAAATGGAACAGTAGCAGCTTTAGTTGTTTTATGTTTACTTGTTTTAACAAAAGTTATTGATTGGGAAGATGTTATTACAAATAAAGCAGCAATCAATGTATTTATTTGGTTCGCAACTTTAGTTGCAATGGCAAGTGGACTTAAAAAAGTTGGTTATTTAAAATGGGCAGCAGGATTAATCTCTAGTTGGTTAGTTGGTGTTGATCCTGTAAATATTGTAATAGTTTTAGTGGTTTTATTCTTCTTATTCCACTATTTATTTGCAAGTGTTACAGCTCATGTTGTTGCTCTTTTACCATTATTCTTAGGAATTGGAATGAACTTAATTCCAGCAGAAATGGTACCTTCATTAGCAATTCTGTTAGTTGGATCACTAGGACTTATGGGAATTATTACTCCTTATGCAACTGGACCTTCACCTATTTGGTATGGAGCAGGTTACATCTCTCAAGCTACATGGTGGAAATTAGGGGCAATTTTTGGAGCATTATTCTTAGCTTCATTAGTTCTTTTAGGCTTCATCATTCTTTAGCAAAAATAGCACCAATAAAGGTGCTATTTTTATAAATCTTATTATAATTAGTTTATGAAAAAAACTATTCTATTTTTATTATTAATTTCAAGTTTTCTATTTAGTGATACAACTCAAAAAAAAATTCTAATCGTAAACTCTTACCATAAAGGCTATAAATGGAGTGACGATATTATTAAATCTATTGAAAATATCTTCTATAAACATACAAATTTTGATGTAAGTGTTTTATATATGGATTCAAAAAGAATCACTTCAAGTGAATATAGTGAGAATCTAAAAAGTCTTTATAAAGTTCAATTAAGACATAGAAACTACGATTTAGTAATAAGTGTGGATAGATTTGCTTATGATTTTGTTCTTGACTCTTATAACGAGCTATTTATCAATAGTAAAGTATTAACAGTTGGAATAGAGAATTTTTCTAAAGAAAGATTAATTAAAAAGAATCTTGAAAATAAAGTATGGACTTTAATTGAAAAAAGAGATTTAAAAGGAAACCTAAAACTTATAGAAAGAATTATTCCTAGTATAAAAAATCTTTATATTGTAAATGATAAAAGTCTAAATGCCTTACATACAGAGCCTTTAATAAAAGAACTTTATAAAGATTTTACTGGAAGATATAATCTGATTTATATAAAAGAAGATGATTTAGATAGCTTAAAAGATAAATTTGCTTCTTTTCAAAAAGATAGTGCAATTTTATTTATTAGATTTTATAAAAATAGTGATGGAAAACTAAATAAAAATTATGAAATTGCAAAGTTTATAAAGAACTCTAAAATACCTGTTTTTATTACAGATTCTATATTTAAATATGATGGAGCAATTGGTGGTAAAATAGTAGATTTAGAAGATTTTGGAACAAAATCTGCACTAATTGCTTTAGATATATTAAATAATAAAGAAGTGAAATCAATCAATATTTTTGATGATTTTAAGTATGTATTTGATTCAAAAAAATTAGATGAATTTACAATTGCAATTGCACAAGTAAGCAAGGATTATGAACTAGTAAATAAAAGATTGACTTTTTTTGATAAACATAGAGGTTTTATAAATTTTGTTTTCATTATTTCACCAATTTTATTGCTTTTGATTTTGGGTTTAATTCACAACATTTATATGAGAATAAAAACTCAAAATAGTTTAAAACAAAGAATTGATTTTGATGAAGTTTTATTAAATGCAATTGAGAGTCCAATTTTTTGGGAAGATGAAAAAGGAAAGATACTTGATTCAAATATGATGTTTTGCAATATTATAAATATAGAAAAAAGTAGAGTTATTAATAAAAGATTAGATGAATTTTTAGATAATAAAAATGTAAAAGTTTTAAGAAAAGCCTTACAAAAATATCAAAAAAACTCTAAAAAATACTCTTCTTTTAAATTAAATGTTTCAAGTACTGATGAAAAGATATATTTTATTAAACAGACTACTTATTGTGATAGTAAAACTAAAAAAACAGGAACGGTAACAATTCTTACAGATATTACAAAAGAGAAAAAGATTGAACTAGAGAGACAGAAAAATCAGCAGTTTATTATTCAGCAGTCAAAACTTGCAGAAATAGGGGAGATATTTTCATCAATAGCTCATCAATGGAAATCTCCTTTAGTTGAAATAACAACTATTGCTCAAGAGAGTTTTTATTTAAATAAATCAAATAAAAATGAAGATGAATCTTATGTAAAAGATATTATGACACAAGTTGAATATATGAATAAAACTATAAATGATTTTCAAAATTTTATGGTTCCTTCAAATAAAAAAACACGATTTTGTGTTAGTGAAGCGATTGAAGAGCTTTTAAAAATTGTTAGTCATAATATAAAATACAATTATATAAAATTAGATTTACAATATGACAAAGAGCAGAATTTAGAAGTTTTAGGTTATAAAAATGAGTTTATGCAAGCAGTATTAAATATAATAAATAATGCAAAAGACGAATTAATAAAAAAAGATTTTAATGATAGAGAATTGAAAATTAAGATTTTACATGCCCAAGAAAAAGTAAAAATCGAGATTTTAGATAATGCTGGTGGAATAAAAAAAGCTAATTTAAAAAAGATTTTCAAAGCATATTTTTCTACAAAAAAAGAGGGACATGGTATAGGCTTATATATGGCAAAAATGATTATTGAAGATAAAATGAATGGAAAGTTAAGTGCTAAAAATATAAAAAATAAAGCTATGTTTGAAATCATTTTGGAGTGTGTAAATTGAAAGTTTTAGTTTTAGAAGATAATGAAAGACTGCTAAATTTAATGAAAATATCACTTGAAAAAGAATCATACCAAGTGGATACCTTTATAGATGGTCAAAAAGCTCTAGAAAGTCTAGAAAATGGCTATTCTTGCTTTATTTTAGATATAAATGTCCCAAATATAGATGGTATCTCATTATTAGAACTTTTAAGAGTAAATCATAAAGATGTACCAGTTATCATAATAAGTTCAAATCATGATTTTGAAAAAATTGAAAAATCCTATGGTTTAGGTTGTGATGATTATATAAAAAAGCCTTTTTATATTTTTGAGTTAGTACAAAAAGTAAAAAAACTTTGCAGAGTTGAAAAAATGTTTTTACAGTTTGACGAAAACTTAAAATACGACTTTAAGAATAGGATTTTATATAAAGATTTTAAAGAGATTGAATTAACAAAAAAAGAGATACTTTTTTTAGAATTGTTTTCAAAGAATCTACATCATATAGCCTCTTATGATGAGATTTATGAATATGTTTGGGAAGGGGAAGAAACAAATCTTACTAATATTAGAGCAATGATAAAAAGATTGAGAAAAAAATTAGGTTTGGAAGCGATTATTAGTATAAAAGGTTTAGGTTATAGTTTAAGTAAATCAACAAAACTAGTATAAAAGCTTAATGCTTTTATACCTTTTTATTATCAAAATATCTTTTTGTTTCAGAACTTACAATTTTTGATAATATTAGAAGTCCTATTAAGTTTGGAATAGCCATTAAACCGTTTGCTAAATCAGAGAAATTCCATACTAATTTTAATTGAGATACACACCCTACATAGATTATTAAAATAAAGAATATTCTATAGTAGTAAACTTTTTTATCTCCTAAGATATATTCAAATGCTCTCTCACCATAATATGACCATCCAAGAATTGTTGAGTAACCAAAAAGAATTGTTGCAAAAACAATAACTAATGCTCCCCAATCACCTAAAAAGTATTCAAAACTTTTAAGAGTTAGTTCTCCTGCACTTCCACCTTGTGTCCAAATAGGTGCCATTAAGATAATTAATGCTGTAATTGTACAAACTACTAAAGTATCAATAAAAGTTTGTGTCATTGATATTAAAGCTTGTTTTACAGGATCATTTGTTTTGGCTGCAGCTGCTGCAATTGGAGCAGAACCAAGACCTGATTCATTTGAAAAAACACCTCTTGCTATACCGTATCTAATAGCTGCTGCAATAGCAGCTCCCGCAAATCCACCTGTTGCTGCAATTGGATTAAATGCATAGTAAAAAATTATTCCTAAGGCATCTGCTACTTTATCTATATTTGTAACAATAATTATAAATGCTGTAAATAAATAAATTGCAATCATAAAAGGAATTAGATAAGTGGTTACTTTACCAATTGATTTAATTCCTCCAATTACAACAATAGCTGTAATCATTAAAAGTGCTATACCACTAATTTCAAATGATATCCCAAATTGTGAATTAAGAGCTGTTGCAACAGCATTTGCTTGTGCCATATTTCCAATACCAAATGATGCAATAACAGTAAAAAATGCAAATGCCATAGCAAGTTTTGGCATGTTAGCACCTTTATAGATATAGTACATTGGACCACCTTTGTATCCATTTATACCTTTTTCTCTATATTTTACTGCAAGAATTGCTTCTGAGTATTTTGTAGCCATTCCAACTAGACCTGTAACCCACATCCAAAATACAGCTCCAGGACCTCCCATCGTAATTGCAGTTGCAACCCCAACTATGTTTCCAATACCAACAGTTGCTGCTAGCGCAGTCATAAGTGCAGCAAAGTTTGTAATGTCACCTTTGGCATTATCCTCTTTTTGGAAGATTAATTTAAAAGCATGTCCCAATGCCCAAAATTGCATACCTTTTAATCTAATAGTTAAAAAAAGACCAGTTCCCACTAATAAAATTAACATAGGTGGTCCCCAAACAAAAGATGCGACATCTGATACAATTGTGTTTAAGTTTTCCATATATTTCCTTTTAGTTATGAAATAATAGCATAAAAGTTTTAAAGGAAAAATTCACGGTTTAAGTTAATACTTATTATTAAATGATAAAATTTATCCATTAAGTTTTTTCTCTTGATTAAACTATAACTTACATAGTTTTTAGTATTATACTGTTTTAAAAAATACTATGAACTATAATAAAATTAAACGATACAAAAAAAGGATACTAATATGTTAGATTTAGCAATCATTGGTGGAGGACCTGCTGGTTTAACTGCTGGGCTTTATGCTACTAGAGGCGGTTTAAAAGATGTTGTTATGTTTGAGATGGGAATGCCTGGTGGTCAAATCACTGGTTCATCTGAAATTGAGAACTATCCAGGTCAAGGTGAAGTTATGACTGGTATGGAATTAATGCAAAACTGGCCAGAACAGTGTCAAAAATTTGGTTTAAAACATGAAATGAACCAAATTACACAAGTTGTTAAAGAAAATGATATCTTTAAATTAACAGGTGTTGATGGAAAAGAGTATGAAGCTAAAACTGTTTTAATGGCAACAGGTTCTGTTCCAAGAAGAGCTGGATTTGCTGGTGAAGATAAATTCTTTGGTCAAGGTATCTCAACTTGTGCAACTTGTGATGGATTCTTCTACAAAGGTAAAGAAGTTGCAGTTGTTGGTGGTGGTGATACAGCACTAGAAGAAGCAGTTTATTTAGCAAAACTTTGTTCAAAAGTTTATTTAGTTCATAGAAGAGATACTTACAGAGCAGCTCCATCTACAATTGAACATATGAAAAATACAGAAAATATTGAAGAAGTTACAAATGTAACTGTTGAAGAAGTATTCGGAGATAACACTGGTGTTCTTGGATTAAAAGTAAAATCTAAAGAAACAGGTGAAATTAGAGATTTACCAACTCCAGGTGTTTTTGTATTTGTTGGTAGAGATGTTTTAAATGACCCAATTAAACAAGAAGACGGGTCTTTCCTTTGTGATGTAAATGAGCAAGGTGAAGTTATCGTAAACCTTAAGATGGAAACATCTACACCAGGTTTATATGCTGCTGGTGATATTAGAATTGATGCAGCAAAACAAGTTGTATGTGCCTCAGGAGATGGAGCAACTGCAGCAGTTAATATTATTGAATATATAGGATAAGGAAGCTAGAAAAAATGATTAAAGTAGGTATTTTAGGAAGTACAGGTAGAGTTGGTTCATTACTAATTGATGATTTAGCTAATGATGAGCAAGCAAGAGTAGGTGCAGTACACGTTTTTGATAAATTAAAAAAGCCTGTACCTGAGGATACAGTAGTTACAAATGATTTTGCAGTATTATTTGAAAATTCAGATGTAATTATTGATTTTTCAGCTCCTGCAGCAACAGAAGCTTTACTTACAGAAGTAGTTGAAAATGGTGCTAGAAAGCCATTGGTTATCGCTACAACTGGATTTAACAAGCATCAACAAAATTTATTGTTAGAAGCTAGTAAATTAGTACCAGTATTATATGCTACTAATATGAGTTTAGGTGTTGCAGTTTTAAATAAACTTGTACACTTAGCTTCAAAAACACTTGCTGATTTTGATATTGAAATTGTTGAACAACACCATAGACATAAAGTTGATTCACCATCTGGAACGGCTCTTACATTAGCAGAGCATGCAGCTGATGCAAGAGGTTTAGACTTAGATGATGTTAGAGTTTCTGGAAGAGATGGAAACATTGGTGCTAGAACAAAAGATGAGATTGCTGTTATGGCATTAAGAGGTGGAGATATTGTAGGAAGACACACAGTTGGATTATACAATGATGGTGAATTTTTAGAGTTAAACCATACTGCAACAGCAAGAAACACTTTCTCTCAAGGTGCTATTAAAGTTGCTAAATGGATTATCGGAAAAGATCCAAAACTTTACTCAATTAATGACGCTTTAGGTCTATAAAATAAAACAAAAACAAAATTCAAAACTAAGAGGAAAAGATATTTACACTTTCACTTCTTCCTCTTTTCAAAGGTTAAATAAATGTGTGCAATAGTTGGAATTTACGGAAATGATAATGCTGCAAGATTAGCTTCACTAGCTTTATTCTCAATGCAGCATAGAGGTCAAGAAGCTACTGGTATTTCTTCATCAAGTAATGGAAAAATTTATACAAAAAAAGATAGAGGTTTAGTTTCAGAAGTATTTACAGATGAAGCTTTACAATATTTACAAGGTAATATGGCAATAGGTCATAATAGATACTCAACTGCTGGTGGAGATTCTATTTTAGATGCACAGCCTGTATTTGCAAAGTATAAATTAGGTGAAATATCAATTGTTCATAATGGTAACTTAATTAACAAAGATGAAGTAAGACAAGACTTAATTGACAAAGGTGCAATATTCCAAACTGGAATGGACACAGAAAACTTAATTCATTTAATTGCTAAAAACACAAAAGATAGATTAAGAGATAGAATTAAAGAAGCCTTAACTAAAACTATTGGAGCTTATTGTTTTATTGTTCAATCAAGATCAAAGCAATTTGTTATCAGAGATAGATATGGTATTAGACCATTGTCTTTAGGAAAAATTAAATCAGGTGGTTATATTGTTGCATCTGAAACTTGTGCATTTGATTTAGTTGATGCAGAGTTTATTAGAGATGTTAATCCAGGAGAGATGTTAATCTTTAGTGAAGATAAAGAAGAACCAGAATCAATTCAACTTTTCGAGAGTGAATATAGACCATGTGCCTTTGAATTTGTATATTTTGCAAGACCTGATTCAGTAATTGATGGTAAAAATGTATACAGAAGTAGAGAAAACATGGGTAGAGCTCTTGCTAGAAATGATAAAGATTCACAAATTAATGTTGATATGGTTGTTCCAGTTCCAGATTCAGGGGTTCCAGCAGCATTAGGATATGCAGCTGAAAGTGGTGTTCCTTTTGAGTATGGGATTATTAGAAATCACTATGTAGGTAGAACATTTATTGAACCAACTCAAGAGATGAGAAACTTAAAAGTTAGAATGAAATTGAGTCCTATGAAATCACTTATTGCAGGAAAATCATTACTTGTTATTGATGACTCTGTTGTAAGAGGAACTACATCAAAAAGAATTGTTAAAATGTTAAAAGATGCAGGTGCTAAAGAGGTTCATTTTAGAGTTGCTTCTCCTGAAATTAAATTCCCTTGTTACTATGGTATTGATACACCAAATAAAGATGAGTTAATTTCAAACAGTAAATCTGTAGATGAAGTATGTGAATATATTCAAGCAGATTCTTTAAAATATCTTTCTGTAGATGATTTAACAAATGCTATTGGAAATGATAGAAATTACGCTTTAGAAAGTTTCAACGGGGATTACTTCGTAAAAGAGTAAGATGAGTAATTTAAAAGACGTTTTAACAATAGGTAGATATTTTAAAAACAAGTTTGGTGAAAAAATTTATAAAGTTCCTATTTCAATATCTGGATTTACATGTCCAAATATTGATGGAACAGTAGCTAAAGGTGGTTGTTCTTTTTGTGAGAATGACTCTTTTTCACCTAATCTTAAAGAAAAAAGAACAAAGTTCAAATTAAATCCTAGAATTGAAGAAAATCCTTATTTAGATAATCAACTAAAACAACTTGAAATGCAGTTTATTGCTACAAGAGATAGACTGCAAAATAAATTTGGAGTTGGAAAGTTTATAGTATATTTTCAATCTTTTACAAATACATATGCACCTTTTTCTACATTAAAAGCTTTATATGAAAAAGCTTTATCTTTTGATAATGTAATAGGTTTAAGTATTGGTACAAGAACAGATTGTGTTACTGATGAAATCTTAGATTATTTAGTAGGTCTTTCAAAAGAAAAAGAGATTTGGGTTGAATATGGGATTCAATCTTTTTATGATTCGACACTAGAAGCAATTAATAGAGGTGATAGTGTTGAAAATATGAAATATTGGATTAAAAGAAGTAAAGAAAAAGGTTTAAATGTTTGTGGACATTTAATCTATGGTCTTCCTGGGGAAAATCAAGAAATGATGCTTGAATCATTTAAGCAAACATGTGAATTAAATGTAGATTCAATTAAGTTTCATCCTTTATATGTAGTTAAAAATACTCTTTTAACTAATGAATTTAGAAAAGGAAGATTTACTCCAATAACTGAAGAATTATACATTGATACAGTAGTAAAATCTATTGTTGATTTACCAAATGATGTTTCAGTTCAAAGAATAACAGCTGGAATTGATGATGATACTTTACTTTCACCACAATGGTGTAGAGATAAACATACACAAATGAAAAAAATAAGATTAGCTTTAGAAAAAGAGGGTCTTAACTATTAAAATAAGTATTAGGGTTCTAATACTTATTTCATTTTTAGAAGATAGTCTACTACATTGTCTATAAAGGCATCATGTTTTCTATCTTTTCTATATGCAATATATAATTTTCTAACCATTTTTTGATTATTGATTCTTGATTCATATAAAGCACCAGATTTTAAAAGTGATTCAATTGCATTTCTTGAAACAATTGAAACTGTTGGTGTTGCATTTTTATCTGAGTGTAAAACTGTTTGTACAATAGTTGTAGCACTTGTAACTTCACTAGTTACATCAAAAGTATCACAATCAGGGAAATTTGCTTTATCTAGGTTCTCTTTAAAAATTGCTCTTGTATGAGAATCTGGATTTCTACAAACCCATTTATATGATAATAAATCTTCTGCTTTTGCACGAGCTGGAAGTTTCTGATTTGAGAATATAACAATTTCATCTTCCATCCATTCTCTATAAATGATATCATCATTAGGAACATAGTTCTCCACTAATGCCATATCAATTTTTTTATCAAGTAAATCTTCAATTGCTTCATGTGAAACTGAAACATTGATTGATACTTCATTGTTAATATTCTCTTTAAGATTGTTTAAAAATCTTGGTAAAATATAATTTCCAATAATAAAAGATGCACCAAATACAAAAGTAACATCTTTGTTCATAATTTTTAGTAATTCTTTTTCTCCATTTGCAACACACTTCTCAATTTTTAGTGCAATTGAGTATAGCATTTGACCTTCTTTTGTAAGCCTAATACCATTCTTTTTTCTATCTACAACTTGCACATCTAAATAGTCTTCAATATATCTCATTTGTTGTGTTACAGCAGGTTGAGAAATACCAAGTTTTGCTGAAGCTTTTGAAAAAGACTTTTCTCTAACAACAGTTAGAAATGTCTCTAGTTTAGCAAAATCTGTTAGCATTATAACCTCCGTAAAATAAATTATGATTATAATAACATTTATTTATATATAGAATAATTAAGAGAAATAGTGAATTTAATTTATATGTGGTATAATTATATATTATTGGGAGAAGAAATGTCTGAAAATTTATTATCATTATTAAACGATTCACAAAAAGAAGCAGCACAATATATTGATGGTTCACTGCTGATATTAGCGGGAGCTGGTTCTGGAAAAACTAAAACTATAACCACACGACTTGCTTATTTAATATCAATAGGAATTGATCCAAGCTCAATTTTAACACTTACATTTACAAATAAAGCAGCCGCTGAGATGAGAGAACGTGCTTTCTCACAAATTGACCCATCTATGATAAACACACCACCTTTATTATGTACTTTCCATAAATTTGGACTACTATTTTTAAAGTTTCATATGAGTGAGTTAGATAGAAAAAACAATTTTATAATTATTGATACTGATGATAAAAAAAGAATATTAAAATCAATTGATAAAGATATAACAACTTCTCTGCTTGTTAGTGAAATTTCAAAATATAAAAATACATTAATAACTCCAAGTGAAGCTAAAGCTGGAGCACAATTAAAACTTTATAAAGAAATAGCAGAAATATATGAAAAATATGAAGCTTATTTAGAAAAAAATAATCTTGTAGACTTTGATGATTTAATTTTATTGCCTTACTTAATTTTAAAGAAAAATCCAAAGTTAGCACAAGAAATAAGTCAGAAGTATCAATATATTATGGTTGATGAGTATCAAGATACAAATGAACTACAATATAAACTTTTAAAGATGCTATGCTCTTCTCATAACAATCTTTGTGTAGTTGGTGATGATGACCAGTCTATTTATGGATGGAGAGGTGCTACTATTAAGAATATTTTGAATTTTTCAGAGCATTTTGAAAATACAAAAGTTGTAAAACTTGAACAAAACTATAGATCAACAGATACAATTTTAGATCATGCTAATCAATTAATCGAACACAATAGAGATAGATTAGGTAAAAAATTAATAGGAACAAGACAAAAAGGTGATTCTATTAGAATATATGAATCACATGATGAAAATGAAGAAACAAGAAAAATAATTGATGATATTAAAAAACTTCTAGATAGTGGAGTAAGTGCTAAAGATGTTGCTATTTTATTTAGAGTAAATGCTTTATCAAGATCACTAGAAGAAGGCTTTAACAGAGCAGGACTTAACTATAAATTAGTTGGTGGTATGAAGTTCTACGAAAGAGCCGAAATTAAAGATTTAATTGCTTATTTTAGAGTTCTTACTAATTCACATGATAACTTCTCTTTAAAAAGAATTGTAAATAAGCCTAAAAGAGGTATTGGTAAAACTACAATTGAAAAATTAGATGCAAAATCTGCTGAACTTAAAAAACCTATATTTGAAATAATTCAAAATTTTGATGCGGAAGAGTTAACTGCTGTTGTTGGAAAGAAAAACTCAAGAACATTAAAAGTATTTGAAGCTTCAATTATGGACTTAAAAGAACAATTAAAAGAATCAAAAATGAAGTTCCTAGACTCTTTTGAGGAAGCATTTGATTATAGAGCTTCTTATGATAACGTACCTGATGGTTTTGATAGACAAGCAAATATTGATGAGTTTTACGGATATATTAGAGACTTCTTTATTCAAAATCCACATTTAGATTTAAAAGACTTTTTAAATGAAATTGCATTAGAGAGTGAAAATGATGAGCTTTATAGTGAAGCCGTATCTATGATGAGTATTCATGCTTCAAAAGGTTTAGAGTTTAAACACTTATTTATTATTGGTTTTGAAGAAGGGTTCTTCCCTATTACAGGTGATGGAAGTGATATAGAAGAAGAAAGAAGATTAGGTTATGTTGCAATTACTAGAGCTATGGATAATCTTACTTTATCATTTGCACATTCAAGATTTTATAAAGGTAAAAGAACTTCTTTAACAAAATCAAGATTTCTAAGTGAATCAGGATTGATTAAAGGTTGTTTAACTATTGAGAAGCATTCTTCGTTTAAAAAAGGTGATTTAGTTCAACATAAAATATTTGGAATGGGAAGAGTTCAAAAGGCTAATAAAGCTGGAAAAGATTATAAGCTTACTATTAATTTTGGTGGGCAAAGAAGAGATATCTTATCTTCATTTGTAGAAAAAATATAAAGAGAACTCCTTGCAGAAAAAGTTATATAATAAAGAAGCTTTAAATAAATTAATAGTAGTTAAAAAACCAATTTTTAGAAGTTCAAACTCATATTTAAATGAGATTAAAAGAAAATATAAAAACAAAAAAGCAGGATTTAGTGGAACTTTAGACCCTTTTGCTTGTGGTTGTTTGATAGTAGCTTTTGGTCAATATTCTAAACTATTTAATTATATGAGTAAAACCCCAAAAACTTATAAAGCAGTAATTTGGTTAGGTACACAATCTGAATCTTTAGATATCGAGAATATTATAAGGATAAAAGAAGAAAAAAGAGTTAGTACAGAACTTTTAATTGATGAAATTAATAAACTAATAGGAACTCATGAATATTATCCTCCAAAATTCTCAGCAAAAAAGATTAATGGAAAAAGAGCATATGAAATGGCTAGAGAGGGTAAAGATGTTCAGATGAAAAAATCATCTATGACAATAAGTGCTACTAAATTTATATCTTATAATCATCCTTTTATCACTTTTGAAGCAACAGTTAGTGAAGGCTCGTATATAAGAAGTTTAGCTCAAATATTGCTTAAAAAATTAGATAGAGTAGGGACCTTATCTTATTTAGAAAGAATTAATGAAGGTAAGTTTTTTTATGAAAATGAAAAAGATTTAAATCCTCTTGATTATTTAGATATTCCAGTAAATAAATATTTTGGAACAAAAGAGTGGTTAGATAGTGGACGAAAGATTTCTGTAGATTTTCTTGAAAATAAAAATGATGGAAGATATCTAATTGTCTTTGATGATTTTTTTAGTATAATCCAAATTGAAAATAAAGAAGTAAAATATCTATTAAATAAGGTGACATTTTAGTGTACTCTAAATCTTATGCAAAAGTTAA
Source organism: Arcobacter pernae (assembly GCF_049472135.1). NCBI lineage: Bacteria > Pseudomonadati > Campylobacterota > Epsilonproteobacteria > Campylobacterales > Arcobacteraceae > Arcobacter > Arcobacter pernae. The sequence goes on along the minus strand of NZ_JBMOVV010000013.1, from coordinate 2,343 downwards.
TATCTTTTTAAAAATTGCAGGAAAAAGAGATACATATCATGAACTAGTGTCTAGATTTGTTCGAGTTCATAATATGTATGACGAAATCTCTTTTGTTAAAACGAATAGGAAAGCTTTTAACATTATAGGGGATTTTGGATGTAAATTAGAATCAAACACTGTATATAAAGCATACAATTTAATAAAACATCTAAAAAATGTTGAAAAATTCTTTAATGAATATAGTGTAAAAATTGAAAAAAATATTCCTGAATTTGCTGGTTTAGGTGGTGGAAGCTCAAATGCCGCTACTTTTTTATTAATGGCAAATGAGTATTGTAATTTAGAACTTTCAAAAGATGAATTATGTGAAATAGCGACTAAAATTGGTGCTGATGTTCCTTTTTTTGTTTATGAATATGATAGTGCAAATGTTACAGGAATTGGAGAAATTGTAAAAGAGTTTAAAGAAGAGCCTTTAAATATTAAAACAATTACACCTAAAATTAAATGTGACACGGGAAAGATTTTCAAACTTTTTAGAGAAAATTTTTATAAAGAAATTAATGAAGAAGATAAAAATAAATTGTTAAGCATGAATTCTATGGATATTTTAAATCTACTTAATATTAATGAGGCTAATGATTTATACGAACCAGCAATAATGGCAGAACCAGAACTTAAAAGTTTTGTAAAAAAAGACTGGTATTTTAGTGGAAGTGGAAGTTCATTTTTCACTGTTCTTAAGGATTAGAAATGGCTAAAAAAGAGAATGATAAAAAAAATTTAGTGTTTAAAAATAAGAAAGCATGGCATGATTTTCATATTTTAGATACATTTGAAGCAGGTATTGCTTTACAAGGAAGTGAAGTAAAAGCAATAAGAGAAGGTAGAGTTAATTTAAAAGATACACATGTAAGAATTATAAAAAATGAAGTATTTTTATTAAATATGCATATTTCACATTTAAGTACAGCACATACTACGTACAGACCTGATGAAAGACGAGATAGAAAACTGTTACTTCATAGAAAAGAAATAGAAAAACTATATACAAAAGTAACTAAAGATGGAATAACTATTGTTGCTTTAAAACTTTACTTTAATTCAAAGAATATTGTTAAAGTTCAAATAGCAACTGCACAAGGTAAGAAACTTCATGATAAAAGGGAAGATATGAAGAGAAAAACTATGCAAAGAGAGACACAAATAACACTTAAAAATTGGAAGTAAAAAAACTTCCAATATAATAAGAAAAGTTATCAAATAAATATTATTATTTAAACCTATAATTTTTTTTGATGAAAAAAGCAAATTTAACTTCAACTATCTAAAAACAAAATAATTACTAGCAAATTTCAATTAGTATACAAAGTGTAATACTAATAAAATTCATTTAAAATATGATTCCTTCAAAGCCCCATAATTACGGATATTTAAATAAAAACTTGCTTGATGACAATCAATATTTTCATAAGTAAAACTTATCAGAAAAAAGAAATAACAAAAATAGTATTAAAATAGCAAAATAGATAATTATTATCATTATACTATTGTTATTTAATTGTTAAATAATTGTTAAAAAAATACTTAAATATCCCTAAAATTAAGAAAAATTTTAGTGCGCTTTGGCTAATATTTAGCCATAAGTGACGATTTGTGACTTGTATATAAAATTAGTAGGAGGAGATTGATGCAAAACGGTGCAAAAATTGAGTATGATTACTCAGTTGCAAAAGCCTTTACATTTGCAACAATTTTGTTTGGTATCATTGGTATGACAATTGGTGTTATATTAGCGTTTCAACTAGCTTTCCCAGGTTTAAATAACTTAGCAGGGGAATATGGTACTTTCAGTAGATTAAGACCTTTACACACTAACGGTGTTGCGTTTGGTTTTGCTCTAAGTGGTATCTTTGCGGCATGGTATTATGTTAGTCAAAGAGTTTTAAAAGTTTCAATTAAGGAATCACCATTTTTAATGACGATTGCTAAATTACACTTTGTATTATACTTCATCACGATTCTTTTAGCTGTTGTTACTCTATTTATGGGAATTACAACTTCAAAAGAGTATGCTGAATTAGAGTGGCCATTAGACATTTTAGTTGTTGTATGGTGGGTATTATGGGGTATCTCTATTTTTGGTTTAATTGGAATTAGAAGAGAGAGAACTTTATATATCTCAATTTGGTATTTCATTGCTACATTTATTGCTGTTGCAATGTTATATTTATTTAACAATATGGAAGTTCCAACTGCGTTAGTATCTGGTTATGGTTCGTGGATTCACTCTGTTTCTATGTATGCAGGTACAAATGATGCATTAGTTCAATGGTGGTATGGTCACAATGCTGTTGCATT
>NZ_JBMOVV010000012.1:0-92044 GCF_049472135.1 Arcobacter pernae | reverse complement strand
TATAAAGATGGGTGAAGTTCATAGATTAGAAAATGAAGGTAAGATTCCAGTAGTATTAATAGAAGCACAAGTTGGTGAATATACAGGCGAAGATGATATTGTTCGTCTTGATGATGATTTTATGAGACTTACATAATAAAACTTTATAACTATTTTAGTTAGAATATTATAATAAAATAAAAAGGGAGTTTATGAAAAATAGTATATTTATTGTTATTTTATCTATTTTTATATTTAGTGGTTGTAGTATGAAAGAGTATAAACTTTTTCAAACTAAAGATGAAAAAAAAGATGAGTTAAGTATCATTTCTCAAGATGAATACGAGGAAGAAGTAGTGTTTGAGAATATTATTGCACCAAATGATAGGGTTGATATTACTATTTATATTCAAGCAGGACAAGGCAGTCAGCAAATGACTTCAATACTAACAAGTAGAGATACAAACACTAGTCAAACAATAGAAGAAAATATTGGTTTGTTAGTTACACAAAAAGGTACAGTTCGATTACCACTACTTGGAAGTGTTACAGTTGCTGGATATACACAAGATGAAGCTTCAGAAATACTTATTAAGAAATACAAAAAATATATTAGAAATCCATATGTTTTAGTTGAAATAAAAAATCAAAGAGTAATAGTAATAGGTGAAGTAAAAAAACCTGGTATTGTACCTGTAACAAATGGAACTATGAATATTATTGAAGCAATTGCAAGATCAGGAGACCTTACAGATTTAGCATCTAGATCAAATATAAAAGTTGTAAGAGGTGATTTAAGAAAACCACAAATTAGAAATGTTGATCTTACAAATATGTCTAGTTTAGCTGTATCAAGTCTTTATCTAAAACCAAATGATATTTTGTATGTACAACCTAGAAACCTTAAAGGATATAATAAAGCCTTTGATGAAATAAATCCATTCTGGAATATGTTATCTAGTATCTTAGATCCACTAAACCAAAGAAAAACTTTAATAGAGTAGTAAAGGCATAAAAAGAATGAATCATACAAACATTCAACATAATAATGAAATAGATTTAAAAGAAGTAATAAAGACTATTTTTAGATATAAATGGTCTATTATTATTATCACGTTTATATTTACTTTTGGTAGTGCTATATTTGCATATATAAAACCAAATATTTATTCTTCATCTGCAACTATTGAGCTTATGGAAGATAAAAAAAAGTCAGCAAGTCCTGCTGACTTTATGCTTCAAGCTTTTGATGGTGGAGGAGCAAATGTTGATAACGAAATCGAAGTTATAAAATCAAGATTTTTAGCACAGAAAGCTTTTAATCTTTTAAATCTAAAAACTAGATATTTCACAACAAATAAGTTTAGAGAAATTGAACTATACAAAGATTCTCCATTTGTAGTAAATAGTCATTTTTTAGATGATTTAGTTTATGGAAAAGAGTTTATTTTAACTCCAATAGATGAAAATAGTTTTAATCTAAAAATAGAAAGTATTTCATCATACTCAATAAAAGGCTTTCTTAAAAACTATGGAATTATTCCATATGAAGAGAAAGATAGAGTAATATATAATAAAAATCACAAATATTCACAAACTATAAATAATCCTTACTTTACTTTAAATATAAAAAAGATTCATACTCTAAAAAATCAAGAATATAGATTTAAATTTATGACAAATAGAGATCTTTATGAATTTTATAAAGATAACATTTCTGTTTCTCAAGTATCAAAAAAAGCCACTATTCTAAAGCTAAACTTCCAAGATACTTCTTCACTTAGAGCAAAAGAGATTTTAAATGCAGTGCATGAAGCATATATGAATCAAGAGATTGAACATAAAACAAAAGAAGCGAATCTAACTTTAAGTTTTATAGATAGACAACTTGATTCAATAAATGCAAGACTTAAAAAATCAGAAACAAAACTTGAAGACTTTAAAGAGAAAAATCAAGTTGTAGGTTTAGGTGAACAAGCTATAAAAACTACTGAGCAACTAAGTGAATATGAAGCAAAACTTGAAGAAATGCAAACAGAAATAAATATTTTGTCAAATTTACAACAATATATAAAAACTAATCAAAATTTGACAGGACTTACTATTGGTTCAGTAAACTTTGCTGACCCTGCTTTAGGGACATTAGTAACTAGACTTCAAGAGGAAGCAACAAGAAAGTCTACTTTACTTGTTGATTATACAGAACTACATCCTGATGTTCAAAAAGTTAGTCAGAATATTTCTAGTTTAAAAAGATCAATTAAAGCTGCTCTTAGAAATAACCTAAGACAACTTAATCAAAGAAAACAGTCTTTACAAAATGTAATTGGAAAATTTAATAAATCAATTGCTTCTTTACCAAAACAAGAAAGAGAATTATCAAGACTTACAAGATATTATAGTATCGATGAAAAAATCTACTCATTTTTATTGGAAAAGAAAGCTGAAACTGCAATTTTGAAGTCTTCAACAATTTCAAATTCAAGATTACTTGATAGTGCTGTACAAAATCCACTACCTATAAAACCTAAAAGAAAACTTATTGTTTTAGTTGGAGTTATTTTAGGACTTATAGTTGGACTAGCATTAGCATTTTTAAGAGAATTTTTCAATAATACTATAAAAAATTCAGATGATATTGAAAAACTTTGTAGTATTCCATTATATGGTATTATTCCACAAAATAAAAACAAAAAAACTTCTAAACTTGTAGATGAAGCATATAGAGCAATAAGAACAAATCTACAATTTTTACCAAAACATGAGAAAAGTGAAGTTATTGCAATTACATCTTCCGTATCAGGTGAAGGGAAAACTACAATTTCTGCAAGCCTTGCTAGAATAATTGCACAAACAAATAAAAAAGTAATAGTTTTAGATTTAGATTTAAGAAAAGCAAGTTTACACAAAGAGTTTAATATACCTAATAATATAGGTATTAGTAACTATTTAACAAATCAAAACAGTTTAGAAGAAGTTATTCATCATGATGAAACAACTAATGTAGATATTATTACGACAGGAACACTTCCTCCAAATCCATCTGAACTAGTACTTACTGACAATATGAAAGAGTTTATAAAAATACTAAAAGAAAAATATGACTATATTATCTTTGATACTCCTCCAGTTGGATTAGTAACAGATGCAATGATTCTTATGAATTACGCAGATATCTCTTTTGTAGTAGCAAGAGCTTCATATACAAGAAAAGAGTTTGTTAAAAACTTAGATAGACTAAGTAAAGAACATAATCAAAACACTTTTGGAATGATTTTAAATGGCGTTGAAATTGGAGAAAAGTATGGGTATGGATATGGTTCCAACTATGGATATGGATATGGGAATGACAAATATTATAAGGATAGATAGAAGCTTTTAGCTTCTAATCTACTTTTATAAATATCTATTTTTTATTTCATTTTTTTCTTTTATTTTTCTAAAACTTTTACTATTTATGCTTTGACTTAAAGATTCTATATAATTAGGTCTATGGGTATCACTTCCAACAAAATCAACTAAACCATTATTGATTAAATAATCTACTGCTTTTTTTGCTCTTTTTCCATAGAAATCATTAGTTGAATTTACATTTATTTGAAAGTAAAGTCCAGCTTCTTTTAGTTGATGATATTTTTCTAAACTTTGAGAAAAGTAAGTATATCTTTCAGGATGAGCTAATATAGGTTTATACCCTGCTTTTAAAAGTTCATAAATAGTTTGCTCAATTCCAAAAACAGGTGTAGTGTAAGACAATTCAAACAGTATATAATTATCACCAAATGTTAAAAGCTCTTTATTTTTTATAAGCTCAAAAAAGTGTTCATCATAATAATACTCACTTGCCACTTCTAAATGAATATCTATATTTTGTTTTATAACCTCTTCTTGAAGTTCATCAAAACCTTTTAAAATATCACTTTTTGAATTTGGGAATCTATGAGACATAGTATGAGGAGTAATAATAAGCTTTTTAAAACCCATATTTTTTAATGAAGTTATCATTTCTATACTTTGAGTCATTGATTTTGAACCATCATCAATAGATGGAATTAAATGTGAATGTAAATCGGTAGTATAAAACTCAGGCAATTTATTGTCAGTTTTTTTGAAGTTTCTAAATATTTTTGAAAGCAATGTTATATTCCTTCTTTAATTACTAGGCTAATTCTAGCCTAATAATTATATTTCTACGGTTACACTATCTTCAATCAGAAGTTTAAGTACCTCATCATGAGTATTTGTTGTTGTATATACATGGAATCCATCAGCATCTTTGTAAGTTGAACCATCTATATTCAATTTTATTTCCCAGTTTTGTTCAGCTTCGAGCTTAATACTATCAGCTTCGTCTCCTAATATTCTTAATGTATTATCAGAATCTGTTAAGGCTATAAACTCATCTAAAGAAAAATTACTTAAAATATGTTCACCATTTGATATATCTAACTCATCTAAACCACTTGTATTAGCAAGTAGTGTACTCATATCTATAACTTCTGTTTCATTTGTATTATAAGTATCAGTTAAATCAATACTAATATTTACCTCTTTAGATTCACTAATAGCACCATGTTCATCAATCGCTTTATAATTAAATGATATCTCAATATCTAAGCTTGAATCAATATTATCAAATTGACTATTTGTAATTTCATAAGTTCCATCAGGATTAACTTTTACATTTGTACCTTCAAGAGTATTTTCAACTCCATTAGAATCAATAGTTTTTGTAACTATATCTACACTATTATCTAAAGTGTAAACAAATGAGTCTAATAAATCAATATCTACATTACTATTAACTACTAAATCTTGAAGTAAATCTGTACTATATTCCATTCTGTAAGACTCATCAATAAGTTGATAGTCTAAACCAGCATTTTCAAGAACATTTACAACAACTAACTCTTTTAATTCTTCTATATTAATAATCTCATTTGTTTCAATTAAATTTATAACCATATCATTGATTAGTTCATCAAATGACTCTTCACTTATCTCTCCAAAAACTCCTTCTAATGAAGTTTTATATAAAGACAACGTAGAAGAGTAATCCAGTTTAATTTCATTTTTTATAAAATCAACAATTAAACTATCTAATTCATTTTGATTTAAACTAATACTAGTATCAACAGTTTCTTTAATACTTAAAACTACATCATCTAATGCACTTTTTATAGATTGTAAAGCTTCATTAGGATTTGTACTTAAAGCAGTTATATCGATAGATGATTTTAATTCCTGAGCTAATAATGGATCAAGAATAGGTAAAGACACTCCAAGTACTGTAAATAAACTCTTTGCATTATTTTCATATCCATCAACTATATCATTTTTAGAAATAGAAGAAATTATAGTAGACATCTGAGCAATTGAAACTTTTAAACTATCAGGAAAATTGTCTAAAACTATTTGTTCTTTTGATAAACCAAATGTTTCAATACTATTTTCTATTAAATTTTGTGAAGCACTATTTAAATCAAAGTCTTCTTTTAATGCATTTGACATAAGAAGAGATACTTCAAACTGCACTTTTCCTGATAAATTTAAATATTCATTAAATCTTCCATCTTCAATATAATCATTTACATCCACACCAAGTACCTCTAATAATTTTTGAGTAAAAGTAGTTGGGAAAGTAGTAACTAAACTATCAAATTCATCAATCTTATTTTGTAAAGAAGATTGAATAGCTATTAAATCTACTGGTTTCACTGATGAATCATATAAATCAAACAATCCTAATCCAAAAGCTTCAAGTAAACTAACTTTATTTTCAGGTGTAGCCTCTAAAGATAACATTAATTCTTGCACCTTTAATGTTAACTCTGAAGTTTTACTACTATCATCTATTTGTGTTTCAATCACTTTAATAATTTCATTTGGTAATGAAAGAATTTTTTGTGATAATGAAGCTTGTATATTTTGTATTGAAGTCTGCATTGGCTCTAAATCAGAAGGTGTTACAGAAGACTCATAAGTCACAAAAAGTTTTGATAAAAATTCCTGAACTAATACTTCTTTATTTTGAGGTGTTACTTGAAGTTGTGTTAATAGACTATTTACATCTGCTGATAACTGAATATTCTTAGATGTATCTGCAATTTGTGTTTCTACTACATTTATTATATCACTTGCAAGAGTAAGATTTAAAAGTGGATTTATTGCTGTTGCTGCAAATAAATCATTCATTTCTTGAGCAATTATTTCTATATCAGTAGGATTTACACTTGCTTGCATCACATCAAAAATATCATTTACAAAAGAAGATAATAAAAGCTCACTAGAACTAGGTTCTTCTTCAATTTGTACTAATAGCTGCCCTACTTTTAAGCTTAATTCTGATGTTTTACTATTATCTTTAAGCTGTGTTTCTATTGCAACTACAATATCTGAAACTAAAGAATTTTTTGAAGTCTCTATATCTAACTGAAGTGCTTCAATACTTTGTGATATACTAACTAAATCTTCAAAGTTAACTTTTGCCTCATATATTTCAAATAAAGTATTAGCAAAAGCTTCTAAATCTTCTTGTGATACATCTTGATTACTAGTAATTTTAGATTCAAGGTCTTTAATAAAAGTAGCTATTTGCGTTTCTAAAGACTCTTCTTTAATGCTTCCTTCTTCTAATGCGCCAAGAGAATCATAAATTGCAATTTTTATACTTGAAGGCAATGCTTCTCTTTTTTGTTTTAAACTATCAACTAATTCATTTAAAGGATCTGTTAACTTAGTTAAAGCTGGAAGAGCATCTAGTGCTGTTAAACCTAAAGAGTTAAATGTAATAGGAATTAAATTATTTTGGTTTATAGCTGTAGTATCAATATTAATATCCATATTTTTTAAAATATCGCTTTGTAAATTTTGAGATAGAGTTAAAGGATTTATTTCTTCAATACTATTAAATAAATAAGCTACTTTTGCACCAGGTAAATATCCTTCAAAACTATTTGAAAGTTCATTTGTTTCTACCTCATATGTAAAATCACTTATAGTAGGTGCATCATTTACACCAACAACATTAATAGTTACTGTTTTTGTTTCACTTTTTGCACCATTTTCATCTATTGCATTATAGTCAAAAGAAATTTGTAAAGGCATATCTTTTGGTAAAGAGTTAAAATCTCCCTCGATATCAAACTCCCCTGTCTTACTATCAAGTACAATTATAAAATCATAAAGAGCATTTGATATTTGTTTATTTGATACTTCAAAAGAGACAACTGAATTTGTATCAATATCTGAAGCTTCTAATTTTCCACTATATAAAACAGCCTCATCTACCTCTGAAATAGTTTTTACAATATCATTTATAACTGGATTATCATTTACTGGATTAATTTCAACACTTATTTCTTTAGTTACTTTTGCACCACTATTATCAATAAGTTCTATTGTAATTTTGTCACTACCATTATAATTTGCATTTGGAATATACTCTAATTCATTTGTAGTTTCATTAATATTTACAACTCCATTTATAGAAGTAGCAAGAATAGATGAAATTGAACCATCAATATCAAATGCGTTATATGAAATCACTTTACTTCCATCTTCATCTACTGTTATTGTACTTACTATTTCTAATGTTGGTAATTCATTTATATCATTAACTGTAACAGCGATTGTTTTTTGTATTTTAGCACCCCTATCATCAGTTGCCGTTAAAGTAATTGTATCAAGCCCATAATAATCTGCATTTGGAGTATATATTAATTCATTTCCATTTATTACTACAACTCCATTATTTGCTACAGCTGTTGTACTTACAGTTCCATCTACATCATCTGCTGAGAAAGTTATAGTCTTAGTTCCATCTTCATCTACTGTTATTGTACTTACTACTTCTAATGTTGGTAATTCATTAATGTCATTAATAGTTACAGCAATAACCTTCTGAACTTTTAAACCACTTTCATCTACAGTTGTTAGAGTAATTGTATCTGCTCCACTATAATCTGCATTTGGTATGTATGTTATCTCATTTCCATTTACTTCAACTAATCCATTATTCGCTACAGCTGTTGTAGTTACAGTTCCTTCTACATCATAAGCATTAAATGTTATTGTTTTACTTCCATCTTCTGCCATTGAAAATGCACTTACCACTTCTAGTGTTGGGGCATCATTTACACTATTAACCGTAACTACAATATTTTTTACAACTTTAGCGCCATCATCATCTATTGTTGTTACTGTTATTGTATCACTTCCGTTATAATCTGCATTTGGAGTATATTTTATTTCATTTCCAGTTATTACTACTATTCCATTATTTGCTTCAACTGTTGTATTTACTGTTCCATCCACATCATTTGCTGTAAATGTTACTGTTTTACTTCCATCTTCATCTACTGTAGTACTACTTACTACTTCTAGTGTTGGAGCATCATTTACATCATTTACAGTAACTGCAATAGTTTTTATAACTTTAGCACCGTCATTATCTGTTGTTGTTACTGTTATTGTATCACTTCCATTATAGTTTTCATTTGGAGTATATTTTATTTCATTTCCAGTTATTACTACCGTTCCATTATTTGCTACGGCTGTTGTATTTACTGTTCCATCTATATCTGAAGCATTAAATGTTATTGTCTTACTTCCATCTTCATCTACTTCTAATGTTGAAACAACTTCTAGTGTTGGAGCATCATTTACACTATTTACTGTAACTGATACTGTTTTTACAACTTTAGCTCCATCATCGTCTATTGTTGTTACTGTTATTGTATCACTTCCATTATAGTTTTCATTTGGAGTATATTTTATTTCATTTCCATTTACTTCAACTAATCCATTATTCGCTACAGCTGTTGTAGTTACTGTTCCTTCTACATCATAAGCATTAAATGTTATTGTTTTACTTCCATCTTCATCTACTGTTATTGTACTTACTACTTCTAGTGTTGGGGTATCATTTATATCATTTACTGTTACTGATACTGTTTTTACTACTTTTGCTCCATCATCATCTATTGTTGTTACTGTTATTGTATCACTTCCGTTATAGTTCTCAGTTGGTGTGTATGTTATTTCATTTCCAGTTATTACTACTGTTCCATTATTTGCTTCAGCTGTTGTATTTACTGTTCCATCTACATCATTTGCTGTAAATGTTATTGTTTTACTTCCATCTTCATCTACTTCTAATATTGAAACAACTTCTAGTGTTGGGGCATAGTTCTTACCTACTATTGTTAAGTTTATAGTTTGAATATCACTAATTGTGCCACCTTCAATATTTGCTTGATAATCAAAAGAAATCTTTAAATCATCATTAGTATCTAATAATGAGAATTTATTTGATACTACCTTATATGTACCATCACTATTTAATATAAACTCTAAGATATTTGCATTTTTTAACTGCTCTAATTTACTATTATCAAGCTCAATAGATAAAGAATTTTCATCTAAGACAGAAGAAATCTCTGCATATAACTCACTACTATTTGATGTAAATGTTAGAATTACACTATTTACTAAAGAGTAGTTAATAGCATTCTCAAAACTATTTACTTTTCCATTATATGTTGAATCCTTTGTAGTTATATCTTCTAAATCATTTTCCTGAACTATTGGATTTAAAAGTGCCTCATTAGAACTTAAATTTCCTACTGTTTTTAAAGTAGAAGCTGTTTCTATTTCACTTTGAGTTAAAGATTTTGTTATATCTCCATCGTTTTCTATATCACTTTCTATATCTTCAGCAACTTGTTGAAGTTTTGCTAAATCTTTAATACTTTTAGCATCATTCATAGCTTTATTAATATTAGTTGTAACCTCTACAATATCTGTTTTATCAGAAAAGCTAACTTCATTATTTACTTCAATTTCTGAAACAATATTATCAATAGTATTGATATTTGTTAAATCTAAATTTTGTCCTTCCTCAATTTTTTTAGCAATTACTTCTACTACTTTTAAAGAGGCTTTATCTTCTAATATATTACTTTCAGAAGCTTCTTTTAAAGCTGAAGATGTTTGACTAACAATATTCACAATTTGAACTGTTTTATTTTGTACAGCAAGAGCATTTGCTCTATCTTCTAAACTAGAATTTGAATTTAATATAACTGATATAGGATCAAATATATTTAAATCTATACCAGAAGATAAACCTAAAGAGCTTTTAACTAAAGTTTGTGCTTCATCAATTGATAAAGATTTTAACTTCATAACATTTACAACAAGAGTCGTTAAAGGAGAGATTATAGAAGAGCCTTCTGGAGCACTCATTATTCCTTCAAATGCTAATCCTGTTAAAATATCAGTACCACCATAAGAGTATAAAGTTCCTTTTGCTCCTACTAACTCAAAATCACCTTTTGCATCAGAAACTGTTTTTGCTTCACCTAAATCTAAAATACCATTTTCATTTGCATCAGAAAAAATAGTTGCACCTGAAATATACCCATCTGTAGATGTACCACTATTTATATTATCAGCAAAATCAATATTTACTTTGATTGTTTTTGCTTCACTTGAAGCACTTCCATCATTAACTTTATAATCAAAACTAACTTCTACTTTCCATAATGTACTTAAAGAATCAAAATCAGAATTTGTTATAGTATAAGAACCATCATCATTTATCACAACTTGTGTTGGTGATAAATTTAAATTAGTTACTTCATTTCCATTCTCATCAAATATTTTAGTAACGATACTATTTGCTACAAGTTCATAGTTTAAAGTAAATATGTCTTGTAAGTCTTCATCTTGTTTTAATCTATCGAAAATATCATCAACCATATCTTCTGCAATTTTATTTCTCGTAGTTTCAACAAGTAAACCTTTATCTAAACCTAATTGTTCAAAGATATTCTCTTTTGCTGTCATTTTTAAGCTATCAACTGTTAAATCTTTAAAAGTATCAGCAGTTAGTTTTTCTACTGTTTTGAAAACAACATCTCTTAATGAAGCATCTGTACTGTTTATTTTAGACATAATAGCATCTGTTAAAGTATTATAAATACTCTGTTTTAAAATAGTATCAGTTAATGCCTCATTAGTATTACTATTCTTTAAAATATCATTAATTATATTATCAACTGTTCCATCTAATGTATTTAAGAAATCTTTAAATAAACTCTTTACAGCATCAGTATCTTCAATTAATGATTTAAGAGATAATGTATTCATAAATGATTTTAAATCAGTTTTTAAAATATCTAAAATAGAATCTTGATCTAAACTTGTTAAGTTAATACCTAAGTTGCCTAATAAGCTATCTATATCAATCAAACTTTTTGGATCTAAAGATATTAATGTTATTAAAGCATTTGAATTACTAATTAACTCTACAATATAGTTTGCTTCTTCTTGTTGTGTAGAAGTAAATCCAAACTCTTCATCTATTTTTTCCATTAAGTCTTTAAAAGATTTATTTATATCAAATGTTTCTGAAGATACATTTTCAATTAAAAAACTAACTTGTGTTTGTATATTTAATAACTTTGTTGAATATTCACTTGGATTATAATCTTCTACTTTAATATCTAAATTTTTCAATAACTCTATAGTAAAAGTATTTGGGAAAGGTTTTGCTTTTTCAACAAATGGATCTGTTGCGCTTTTAATATTTTCAAAAATGTTTATATCTGTGATAGGTGTACCATATATACCTATTAATTTAATATGAAAATTATTTAAACTATTTTGTTTATCTAAATCAGTTAATGTTGTAGAATAATCTTTCATAAAAGTATTTATAGTCTCTTTTAAAATCACTGTATTATCAGTATCAGAATAATATGTTTCTAATATATTAACGATACTGTTAACTGTAGATTCTTTACTTGTTTCTAATTCATTTAATAATTTATATAAGTTATAAACTTCTAAATCTTCTGTTGAAATTTCTTTATTTCCTAAAACACTATTAATTAAGGATTCTTTTAATTTTTCTTGATTAATAATACTATTTATTCCATTTGTTGTATCAACATTTTTAGTAATTGTTGATAACATATTTAATAGATAGTTTCCAGGAAGAGAACCAGTATATGAAGTTGAATCAATCTCTACATTTACATTATCTTCTATAGCAACTGGAATATCATTTACACCTTTAATAGTAACTGTTGTTGTTCCTTTATTTGAAGAGCTTATTCCATCATTTGCAATATAGTCAAAAGATACATTCATACTATCTGTTTCTTTTAGACTATTAAATAATGGTGAAACTATTTTATAGCTACCATCATTTTCTAAAACAATATTTAATAAACCTGCTTTATAAAGTAATGCTGTAATTTTTGCAGGAATTTCAATTGTTTTCTCTTCTGTTGTATTAGTTTTAACATTATTTAAAAAGTCATTAATTAAGCTTTTCACATAAGCAATATCAGTTAATGATTTTTTTTCAATTGAATCTGTATTATAATTTTTAAGTTCTTCGAAAATTGAGATTAAATTCTTATTAGAAGATTTAACGCTCAATCTAATCTCAGTTAAAGCTAACTGAACATTTTCTATATTATCTATATCTGTTACAGATATATTACCTTCATAAACAGCATTTTCTAAAGGAAGATTAAATGCACCACCTAATTTACTTAATAATACTTTATTTAAATTTTCATTTGATATTACAGTTCCAAAAGGATTATTTGGAAGACCTTCTATATCCAATTTAACTGAGACTTTACCCTCTACTGATTTATCAATTTCTAATTTAATATCATCTTGTCTTACACTAGGAAGTAATGTTAAAATAGACTCTTCAAATACTGATTGAACATTATATTGATCAAATAGTTTTACTAATATATCATTTGAACTTGATATATTTAGAGATATTACACCATCTTTTGTAGTTATTATTGTATTTAAAATCTCTGCTGTTGCATCTGTTAAATCTGTTTCAATTACATTAATAGAAGGATAAGAAGTAACAATAGGAGCATCATTTACACTATTTACCGTAACTGCAATAGTTTTTACTACTTTTGCACCGTCATCATCTATTGTTGTTATTGTTATTGTATCACTTCCGTTATAATCTGCATTTGGAGTATATTTTATTTCATTTCCAGTTATTACTACTGTTCCATTATTTGCTTCGGCTGTTGTATTTACTGTTCCATCCACATCACTTGCTGTAAATGTTATTGTTTTACTTCCATCTTCATCTACTTCTAAAGTAGAAACAACTTCTAGTGTTGGGGCATCATTTATATCATTTATAGTAACTGATACTGTTTTTACTACTTTAGCACCATCATTATCTATTGTTGTTACTGTTATTGTATCACTTCCATTATAGTTTTCATTTGGAGTATATGTTATTTCATTTCCATTTATTACTACTGTTCCATTATTTGCTTCAGCTGTTGTATTTATTGTTCCATCTATATCTGAAGCATTAAATGTTATTGTCTTACTTCCATCTTCATCTACAATTATTGTTGACTCTACTTCTAGTGTTGGGGTATCATTTATATCATTTACTGTTACTGATACTGTTTTTACTACTTTTACTCCATCATCATCTATTGTTGTTACTGTTATTGTATCACTTCCGTTATAGTTCTCAGTTGGTGTGTATTTTATTTCATTTCCAGTTATTACTACTGTTCCATTATTTGCTTCAGCTGTTGTATTTACTGTTCCATCTACATCATTTGCTGTAAATGTTATTGTTTTACTTCCATCTTCATCTACTTCTAATACTGAGACAACTTCTAGTGTTGGGGCATCATTTATATCATTTATTGTTACTGATACTGTTTTTACTACTTTTGCTCCATCATTATCTATTGTTGTTACTGTTATTGTATCACTTCCGTTATAGTTCTCATTTGGTGTGTATCTTATTTCATTTCCATTTACTTCAACTAATCCATTATTCGCTACAGCTGTTGTATTTACTATTCCATCCACATCATTTGCTGTAAATGTTATTGTTTTACTTCCATCTTCATCTACTTCTAAAGTAGAAACAACTTCTAGTGTTGGGGCATCATTTATATCATTTATAGTAACTGATACTGTTTTTACTACTTTAGCACCATCATTATCTATTGTTGTTACTGTTATTGTATCACTTCCATTATAGTTTTCATTTGGAGTATATGCTATTTCATTTCCATTTATTACTACTGTTCCATTATTTGCTTCAGCTGTTGTATTTATTGTTCCATCTATATCTGAAGCATTAAATGTTATTGTCTTACTTCCATCTTCATCTACAATTATTGTTGACTCTACTTCTAGTGTTGGGGTATCATTAGTTCCCGTAACTTTGATAGTTAAAACATTTGTACTTTTCAGACCTAATTCATCTTCAACATCAATATTAATATTAAATATCTCTTCTTGTCCAGATTTTAAATAATCATACTCAGATGCATCGAATTCATAGTTTCCATCTTGATCTATTGAAAAACCATCTACTATATCTGTTGTACTAAAAACAAGTTTTTCTCCTAATGGCAAGTCAACATCACTAGCATTAATAGTTCCAGATAATAATCCATCTTCAAAAACACTAACAGTTTTAGATTCAATTATTGGTGCATCATTTATACTATTAACCGTAACTGAAATATTTTTTACAACTTTAGCTCCATCATCATCTATTGTTGTTACTGTTATTGTATCACTTCCATTATAATTCTCAGTTGGTGCATATTTTATTTCATTTCCATTTATTACTACTGTTCCATTATTTGCTTCAGCTATTGTATTTACTGTTCCATCTATATCACTTGCAGTAAATGTTATTGTCTTACTTCCATCTTCATCTACTTCTAAGACAGAGATAACATCAAGTTTTGGGGCATCATTTATATCGCTTACCGTAACTTTAATTATTTTTGTAGTTGTTGCTTTTCCATCACTAACACTTAAAGTAATTGAAGTTTGACCATTAAAGTTTTCTGTAGGAGTAAATGTAATTTCATTACCATTTATTACAACACTTCCATCGGAAGAAGTAGCTAAAGTAGATAATGAATCATTATTTCTATCTGTTGCATTAAAAGTAAATACTAAAGTACCATCTTCATCTACTACTTGAGATTTAATATTATCAATTTTAGGTGCAAAATTTCTTCTGTCTAACACATCTTGTGCATTTTGATTACCAACAGCATTAGAAGGTAAGTTATTATTTCCTCCTACTCTTGCGTTATCATAATTTCTATTCTCTAATCCATTATCACTAGCATTATTAAATCCTGGATTATTATAAGTATCACTACTTACAGTTTCTTGTTGACCACCAGCAGCAGAAGCTTGTAAAGCTGTAGCTAAATCTGAAATATCTGCAAGTACTTTTTCTTCAGCATTAGCGCCAAGTAAAATTATCTGAACTAAAGTATCACCATCATTTTGAGCTAATAAAGTTGCCATATCCTTTAAAATCAACTGAAAAGGATTACCATCATTATCAGTAAATTCAAAGAATAAATCATTTTCTACTAATTGAGAACTATATTTAATCTCTGAAGATATTTTAATTTCTATTTTCTCATTTTGACCAATATTGTCTAAAATATACATTGTTTGATTTTCATTAAATAAAAACTCTTTATTACCTTTTAAAATAGCAACCATCATTTACTCCTAATAATAATTAAATTATCAAATATTATCAGAGTTCTAGTCACAAAATAGTCACTTTATTATTTTATTAATAATTTTTAGTATAATATACTTATGTCAATATCATTAAAAAAAATATTAAAAAATAAATTTATACTTTATATATGCAATAAAGACACTTCTTCAGAAAAAATAATAAAAGTATTGGATATTTTCTTTAAAAAAATATTCATAACTACTAGCTACGAAGAAGCATTAAGAATTTATAATGACGAGAAACCTAGTGTAATTATTACAGATTTGAAAATTAAAGATTTTAATGGATTTGATTTTATACAAAATATAAGAAAAACAGATTACAATATTCCAATAATAGTTGTAACTTCACTAAAAGATACAAACACACTAATTAAAGCAGTTAAACTAAATCTTACAGACTATCTTTTAAAACCAGTAGATATCAATACCTTAATCTATGCTCTAAATAATAGTGCGAAAAAAATATTAAATGGAGAGAGTTTTGAAGTTAGAATAGGTAAAGAAAAATATTATAATTATTTTGAGAATTCAATAATTAAGAAGGGCAAACTTATAAAACTAACAAAAAATGAAACTCTACTTATTGAACTATTGATTGATAATAAAAACAAAATAGTAAGAATGGAAAAAATAAAAAATCATATTTGGAAAAATAAAGAAGTAAGTGAATCTGCATTTAAAACTCTAATTAGCAGACTATCAAATAAAATAGGCAAAGAATCCATAACCAATAGTTTTGGCATTGGTTATGGAATTATTGATAATTAATCAATTAACTTATCAACAATCTTTATCATATAATTTGCAGAATTTACAGCAGAAGATTTTAAAAACTCGTCAAAGTCAATATCTGCTCCACCATCAGCACTATCAGAGATAGCTCTTAAAATAAAAAACGGTACATTTAAAGAATCACATACTACTGCAACACTAGCACCTTCCATTTCTAAAGCATCAGCATTAAATGTAGTTTCAATAAACTCTTTTCTCTCACTTGAATGAACAAATTGATCACCAGTAGCAATAGTTCCTTCTATAACTTTTAAATCATTCTCTTTTGCAACTTCTTTTGCAATATTTCTTAAACTTTCAGTTGTTTCTACAAAAACAGAACCACCAGGAACATAACCATTTGGATGACCAAATGCTGTAATATCTAAATCATGTTGACATAATTTATCAGCAATAATTAAATCTCCAATTTTAAGTTCTGGATTTATTCCACCTGCTACTCCTGAAAAAAGTAAAGTATCACAAGCAAACTTTTCAATCATTGTTGCAGCAGTTAAACTTGCAAAAACTTTTCCAATTTTTGAATAAGCAATTACAATATCTAAACCTTTGTAGTTTACCTCATAATATTTATTATTAGCAAATTCTACAACATTAACTTTATCAAAATGAGCTAAAAGAGGTTCAATTTCCTCTTCCATAGCTCCCATAATTGCAATTTTAGTCATTTAAAGCCTCAATTGTTTTTTCTAATGAAGCCATATCACTTACATTTAATGTTGGTATAGATTTAACAATCTTTCTATTTAAACCTTTTAAAACAATTCCGTTACCAAATTCAATAAATGCATCTACATTTTTATGAGAACTAACTGATTGTTTATATTTAACAGGTTTAGTAAGTTGAGAAGCTAATAATTCAATTGCTTCATCTTTTGTAGTATATGCTTCTGTAGTTACATTAGAAATAACTGGTGAGAATTCATCTTTTAAATATTCTTCTAAATATGGTTTTAAATTTTCAACTGCACTTTCTAATAATTCACAGTGACTTGCAACAGACATATCTAAAACGATAGCTCTTTTAGCACCTGCTTCTTTGAAAGTGTCAACTAAACTTTCTAAATCAGCTTTAATACCAGCTAAAACTAATTGACCGTCCATATTGTAGTTCGCTGGCCAAACTTGTTTTCCAGCTTCTCTTTGCTCTTTACAAATATTCTCTACTGTAGTATCATCAAGACCAACTAAAGCCATCATTCCAGCATTTCCTCCAGAACAAGCCTCAGTCATAAATAAACCTCTTCTATGTACTAACTCAATAGCATCTAAGTAATCAATTGCACCTGCACTTACTAAAGCAGAAAACTCTCCTAATGAATGTCCTAAAACAAACTCTGGTTGAATATCACACTTTTCTTTAAAAATTGCATTTGCAATAGAACTTACTAATAAAATAGCAGGTTGAGTATATTCAGTTTTACCTAAGTTGTCATTCTCTTCAAATAAAAGCTCTTCAAAATTAATACCTAATCTCTCACTAGCTTTTGAAATCATCTCTTTTGCAATTTCGCTATTATCAAAGAAATCTTTTCCCATTCCAACACTCTGGCTTCCTTGTCCTGGAAAAATAAAAGCAACTTTTTTCATTGTAAATACCTTTTTTTTAAAATAATTAGTTTATAAAAACTATTTGTTAAAGTTTATAAAAAACAAACCTTAAAAAATAGTTTTGCCCAAGTGTAAACTACACTTGGGCAAAATTTGTGATTATCGTAATCTAAAACTACAAGTCTAAGCTTGTAAATATTTTGCTATCCTAGCAACTATTAATTACAACCACAACCACCAGTAGATTGTTGCTGGCTTCCACCACCACAACATCCACCGCTCATTGCAGCCATTCCACCAACTACACCAGTTTGCATCTCTTCTTCAGTAGCTGCTCTCATAGATGTAATAGCAACAGAGAACATTAAAGTTCTTCCAGCCATTGGGTGATTGTAATCAATTGTAACATCAGAATCAGTGAAAGATTTAACTACAACTTGTACAGTCTCACCATGCTCACCAGTACCATATAATGACATACCTTCAGTTAATTCAATACCAGCAAATTGCTCTTTTGGTAAAGTTTGAACTGCTTCTTCATTGTACTCACCGTACCCATCTTTTGCTTCAACTAAAACGTCTGCTTTATCATTTTCTGACATTTCTACTAATTTAGACTCTAAACCTGGAATGATTTGACCTTTTCCAGCAATAAATTCTAATGGTGCTTGACCAACATTAGTGTCAAGTTGTTCACCGCTATTTGCGTCTTTTAAAGTATATTCAATACCAATAACTTTTGACATATTTTTTCCTTATAAAATTTTATAGTTTATTTAAATTTTTCTTTGCTATTTTTGTTTCATCAGAACTAGGATAAAGATCTATTAAAGTACTATAAAAACTTCTTGCATTCTCTTTATCTCCAGTTGCCTCGAATGAAATAGCACTGTGCAATAATAAAGATGGCATGTAAGCTGCTTTATCATTTAATATAGCAGATTTTTTAAAATGACTTATTGCCAGATCATATTTCTTTCTTACATACCACATCTCACCTAAGTAATAATTACTTTCAGCTGGTTTATAATTTAAAGCTATTAACTTCTCAAATTTAGGAATAGCATACTTAAAGTATTGTTTAGAATACTGTTTTTTTGCTTCATCCAAAATTTTTTCTTTATCAGAAGATGATAAAGTTTTGTTAGATTCAGTTTTTTCAACAGTTGTAGAAGTTGAAGTTGAAGGAACAACAGAAGTTGTTTTAACTCCTAATGATTTTTTCAAGCTTTCAAACTCTGCTCTTGTAATAAACTGATCCATATTTTTTCTAAGCTCACTAGCAGATACATACTCTTTATTGATTTTATTAACCAACTTCGAAATTTTCGAAACTGCATTTTTTAATGTAGCAATACTTGCTCTCATTTCTTTATCTGTTTCTTCTTTCATGTTTAAAAGTTGCTCAGATACAGATTTAATTTCCGCAGTGTCACTACTATTTTTTGTTGCTAGTTCAGAAGACATTTCAACTTGTTTCATTAATTCATTCATTCTTAAAACTGTTGAATTAAGTTTTGAAGAGTCACCTTCATAAATAGATTCTAAACCTTCTAACCTCTTTTTTAAAGAATCAATAAGTAAATTAACATCATTAATTTTAGAGTTTAAAGATGTTAACTTCTGTTGATTTTTTAAAATATGTTTTTCGGCTGAATTTAATCCATATGGATTTTTTGAATTTAAATCACCTGCACCAAAAACAGAAACCTCTTCGGCTGTAGCTGTTCCTAGTGCTGCTGTGATTAAAAAAGTAGTAAGGTATTTATTCATAGAACTTATTTAACTAAAGTGTGTTCAACTCTTCTGTTTTTTGACCAACAGTTTTTATTTTTCTCAGTACAAACTGGGTTACTTTCACCTAATGAAACTAATGAAATATTAGCTTGAACTCCATTGTTCTCTAATACATTCTTAACAGCTTTTGCTCTTTTTAAACCTAAAGCATAGTTATATTCATCTGTTCCCCACTCATCTGTGTTACCAGATACTTTTACAGTAGTAGATGTATTTAATGCAGATAATTTAGAAGCATTAGACATTGCTTTTTCTTTCATATCATCAGTTAAATTATATTTATCAAATCCAAAATAAATATTTTCGATTAATACTTTTTTACCATTAATCATATAGTAAGCACCATTGTCTGCTTTTTCAACCATTGAAAAGCTTCCATCCATAATTTGCTCAACATTTGTATCAGGAATAGTATTTAATGCAGTTTCAGAGTTTTGCTCAGGTGCATTATTTACATTCATATCAACGTTTTTTTCACTACAACCTGTAAATAAAACAGATGCTATTAAGAAAGAGTAAATGCTAATTTTTTTCATAAATTTGTCCTTAGAATTAAAAATTTACTTTGATTTTACAAAATCAAAACTTAATTAATCATTATTTGGTTACCAATCAATAGATTGGATTCTACTACCTTGCAATTCAAATAAATAAGATTTATTAAAATTAAGTCTTATTATTCCAACTGAACTTTGAGAATTATATGTTTTTATAAATAATAAAGATTCACCATCTTTAGAGAATTTAGGAAATTGGTTTACACCATTTGAAGTTAATCTTTTTAAATCATCAGTTTTAGTTGACATTAAATATAGATTAAAAGTTCTATTACTTAATTCATTCTCATTTTCTCTACTTACGTAAACAATATTATCTTTAAAAGATGTAGCAGAAGAATTGTTTCTGCTATGGTATACCAATCTTTCTACACCTCGAGAGTTAAATGATTTAGCGAAAATATTTGGATATCCTAATCTATCAGATACAAAAACCATTCTTGATTCATCATCAATAAATTGAGCGCTTACATCAATCCCACTATAATTTGTAACTTGTTTAGCAGTTTTACTCCTAACATCATATAAATAAACATCAGGTTGATTATTAGGAGAAGCAGTAATTAAAACCTTTGATCCATCGCTATTAACATCTGATGCAACAATCATTCCATCAGATTGCATAATAATACTTCTTTCTTGAGTATAGATGTTTAGTTTAACTAATGTTGGTTTTGCATAATTGTATGATGTATAATAAATTGATTTTTGTTCATTATCAGCCCATTTAGGGAAAATATTAAGTCCACCTCTAATTATAGTTTTCTTATAATTTAATGTATAATCACCAATCATAATATTTGCTTTTTTACTATCTGTATAAGTTGAAAAAACTACAAACTTATCCATCCAATCAATACTTGGAGCTTTAAAATGATCATTAATACTAATAGCTGTTCTATGAGCTAAAAAAGGAAATCTCTCTTCTTTTAATGTAGTATAACTCTTTTGTAAAGTTAAACTTTTTGCATTGATATCAAAAAGTTTTGTATATAAAGTATATGAACCATCTAAACTTCTTTTAGCACTAATTAAAAGATATAAATCTAATCCTTCATTAGAAAGTCTAATTACATCAGGTTCATCTTCAAATTTTAATTCTTGATTATTAATTGCGACATCAAAATGACCACTAATTATTAGGTCTTTTACTAAAATTTCCTTGATTTTACTTAATGTAGCAATTTCAGATGAATCATTTGCAATATTAACAGCAATCTTTGGTAAAGTTTTTGCTTTTTTTACGATTTCTAAATTTGCATCAACTTGAGCAAATAAAAAACTACTAAATACTAATAAATATATAAAAATTCTTTTCATTAATTATCCTTCAGATCTAAAGTTTACACTTATTCTTACAGTTTTACCTTTTTTAGGTTTAGGGTATATTATACTTTTTTGTTCTTCTAAAAAAGCTTTTAGAGATTCATCAAAATTAATATTTTGAGAAAATTTTGTAAATCTATAATCAAAGCTACCACTAGGAGTAATTGTAACAATAATCGTAGCTAAAAGATTTTTTTCTCTAGTAGTTGGAGACCAGGCAGATAACATCTCATTAATTTTAGAAAAATACTCATCACTTTCATCATTTTTACTTAAATTCTTTGATGTAATATTTGTAGTAGTGATTTTATCATTTAATAGTTTATCCACTTGAACATTTGAAGATTTTTTTTCTCTTTCAAATTTTGCTTTGAATCTCTTAGGATCAATAGATTCTTTAACATTATTTACTTCTTCTTTTTTAACAGCAACATCTTTAGTCTTTACATTACCAAATAAAGATTTTAAATCAGGTCTTTTTTTATTTGAAGCAGAAGCTGCTTTTTCTACAACTTTTTTAGGTTCTTTTGTTTTAACCTTTTCTTTTTTTGCTACTCTTTTTTTATCACTTTTTTCAATAATCATATCAAGTTGAATTACAGTTTCTTTACTTTTGATATCAAATATTTTTGGTTTTGAACCAATTACATAATAAATAAAAATAAATGCAATAAGAAAATATAAAAATAAAGAAATTAACCCAGATATATATAAAAAAGAGTTTTTTTGCATAAACTATCCATCAGTTACTAAAGAGACTTTATAAAAACCAGCTTCTTTAACAGATTTTAGAATAAAAATAACATCATTATAAACTAAATCTTTATCAGCTCTTATATGTACTGGTGTTTGTTGATCTTTTCCATTAGAAAAAAGTACAAAACTATCTGGGAATTCTTTAATACTAACTTTATTCCCTTTATTTATTTTCACAACTCTATCTTTTGTAATAATGATATTTATTTTTTTGAAGTCTTGTACTTGTTTAGATTTACTACCTTTAGGTAAATTAATAGGTTCTTCAAACTCTATCACAGGTGCAGTAACCATTAAAATAGCTAATAACACAAGCATAATATCTACTAAAGGAGTAATGTTTAAATCAGGTTTTTGGTTAAAATCGTACAATATTAACCTTTTGCAATTAATATTTCTGCTTGCGCCTTAATATAAGTATTTAACTCATATACTTTTCTCGTTAATATTTGATGAAATGTATATGCAAATATAGCTACAAAAATACCAGCAGCAGTAGCAACAAGTGCTTCAGAAATTGCAGGTGCAATTAATGAAAAACCAACTTTTGAATGTCCAGAGAATTTAGCAAAAGACTCAAGAATCCCAACTACAGTTCCAAATAAACCAATAAATGGAGAAGTAGAAGAAATAATTGCTAACCATGATATACCAACACTTGCATCTTTTATAATATTAATTTCACAAGCATGTAGGATTTCTCTAGAAGAACTATTATTTGAACATTTATTTAAAGACGAAAAAGGTGAAAATGCAGCATCTCTTGATGTAAGTGAGTCTAATGATTTTCTTTCATTTAAAATAAGACCTTTTAAAGAAATATATCTATAAATAAAAATCCAAAAAGTAATGATTAAGTATATTGACAGCAGTGCTAAAACTATATAAGTTATAGCACTACTATTTGCCAAATAATTTAGTATTGTGTTTGTCATAAGCTATTATGCGAATGAGTTAATTTTTGCTTCAACAGCAGCAACAGAAACGTTAGAATCTTTAACAGAATTAACTAATTCTTTTGCAGCCTCAATATTTTTAGCGATTTCAGAATCAGCACCTTGAGTTAATGCGATTGCTCCATCTACTAAAACATCTACAGATTTTTCGTCCACTTTAACATGTCCCCAGTTAATAGCAACAGCTTCAGTAGAGTCGTTTTTTTCAATTACGATTACTCCAACAGTTAAAGATGAAACTAATGATGCGTGACCTGCTAAAACACCGAACTCTCCCTCTTTTCCAGGAAGAGTCACAGTTTTAACATCATCATTAAATATCTCACCGTTAGGACTAACGATTGATAGTTTAATTGTATCCATGTTATACCTTAATGGTTATTATTTCATATTTTCAGCTTTAGCTAAAGCCTCATCCATTCCACCAACCATATAGAACGCCATCTCAGGGATATCATCGTATTTACCTTCTAAAATCCCTTTGAATCCAGCAATAGTATCTTTTAATTCAACATATTTACCAGGAGAACCTGTAAATACCTCTGCTACGAAGAATGGTTGAGATAAGAATCTCTCAATTTTTCTTGCTCTTGCAACAACAAGTTTATCTTCTTCAGATAACTCATCCATACCAAGAATTGCAATAATATCTTGTAAATCTTTGTATTTTTGAAGAACTGATTGAACACCTCTTGCTACATCGTAGTGCTCTTGACCAATAACGTCTGCAGATAAAATTCTTGATGTAGAATCTAATGGATCAACCGCTGGGTAGATACCTTTCTCTGCAATTTTTCTGTTAAGTACTGTAGTTGCATCTAAGTGAGCAAATACTGACGCAGGAGCTGGGTCAGTTAAGTCATCCGCAGGTACATAAACAGCTTGAACAGAAGTAATCGAACCTTTATTAGTTGAAGTAATTCTTTCTTGTAATTTACCCATTTCTGAAGCAAGTGTTGGTTGGTATCCAACCGCTGAAGGAATTCTTCCTAATAAAGCTGACATTTCAGAACCAGATTGTGCAAATCTAAAGATGTTATCAACGAACATTAATACATCAAGACCTTTTTCATCTCTGAAGTACTCAGCCATAGTAAGACCAGTTAATGCAATTCTATTTCTTGCACCTGGAGGCTCACTCATTTGACCGTAACATAATGCAACTTTGTCAAGTACGTTAGAGTCTTTCATTTCGTAGTAAAGGTCATTACCTTCTCTTGTTCTCTCACCAACACCAGCAAATACTGAGTAACCTGAGTGTTTGAACGCAACGTTATGGATAAGCTCCATGATAATAACTGTTTTACCAACACCAGCACCACCGAATAGTCCAACTTTACCACCCTTAGAGTATGGTGCTAATAAGTCAACTACTTTGATACCAGTTTCAAACATTTCTGTTTTAGTTGATTGCTCTTCAAAAGAAGGAGCTGATCTATGAATAGACCATCTTGGAGCGTCTTCAGAAATTGCTTCACCTTCATCAACAGGATCACCAATAACGTTAAAGATTCTTCCTAAAACATCTTCACCAACAGGAACCTTAATTGGTCCTCCTGTAGCAGTACACTCTTGACCTCTAGTTAAACCTTCAGTCATATCCATAGCAATAGTTCTAACTCTACTATCACCAATGTGCGCAGCAACTTCTAATACTAATCTATCAGCATTAGCATCTGCTAATGTAACTTCAATAGCTTCATTAATTTCTGGTAAGTATCCGTCGAATTCTACATCAACAACAGGACCCATTACCTGAATAATTTTACCTTTCATACGGGTAGCTCCTTTAAATTATTTTAATGCTTCAACACCAGAGATAATTTCAATCAGCTCTGTTGTAATTGCAGCTTGTCTAGCTTTATTATATTCAACTGTTAAAGAATCAACTTTTTCTTTAGCATTTTTAGTAGCAGCTTCCATAGCTTGCATTCTTGCAGAGTGTTCTGCAGCTAAAGAATCAATTAAACCGTAATACATATTGAAATCAATGTATTTACCTGTTAATTCATTTAACACTTCTTCATCATCATCTGGCTCAATATCTAACATAGACTCAGTCTCTTTTGATTCAACGTTATCTAAGCTAATTGGTAACAATTCTCTTACTCTAATTTCTTGAGTAAGCATGTTTAAGAATCCATTATAAACAACAATAACTTTATCAGTTTTCTCATTTCTAAAGTCTTCTACTACATCTTTAATAAAATCTGCAGCTCTGTCATAATCAGGAGCAGAAGAAAGATCATTAACTGTTTGGTCTAATTCAACACCTTGGAAGTTAAAGAAGTCAATCCCTTTTCTTCCAACAGCTCTTAATCTTACTGTAGCACCTTTTGCTTCTTGTTCAGCTTTGATTTTACTAACAGTTTTAATTGTTGCCATATTAAAACCACCACAAAGTCCTTTGTCAGCAGTAACAAAAACAATATCTACTGTTTTTGGGTTGTCATTTTGAACAAATGCTCTACCGATATTTCCTTCTTCTTGAACTTTGCTAACTCTAGCAGCAATATCAGAAAGTACATCATTAATCTTATTTGCATAACTCTTAGCTTGCTCAGACAGTTGTCTAGTTCTAGTAAGTTTTGCAGAAGATACAAGCTTCATAGCTTTTGTTGTTTTCTGAGTATTTTTTACACTACCAATTTGTAATTTAATTTCTTTTAAGTTAGCCATTAACTAATCCTTAGTTTGCACTAAATACTGTTTTAAACTCTTCTAAAGCAGCTTTTAATTCAGCTTCAGTTTCATCATCAATTTTTTTCTTAGATTTGATTGCGTCTAAGATATTTGAGTATTTTTGTTCAAAGAATGCATGTAATTCAGCTTCAAACTTAACAACGTCACCAACAGCAACATCATTTAAGTAACCTTTTGTACCTGCATAGATGATAACAATTTGTTTCTCAATAACTAATGGAGCATTAACACCTTGTTTTAATACTTCTACCATTCTTTGACCTAATTCAAGTTCTCTTCTAGTAGACTCATCTAAGTCAGATGCAAATTGTGCGAATGCTTCTAACTCTCTAAATTGTGCTAATGATAATTTTAATGTACCTGCAACTTGCTTAGTAGCTTTAATTTGCGCAGCACCACCAACTCTTGATACAGATAAACCAACGTTAATCGCAGGTCTAATACCAGAGTTAAATAAGTTAGTTTCTAAGAAGATTTGACCATCTGTAATAGAAATAACGTTTGTTGGAATATATGCAGCAACGTCACCAGCTTGAGTCTCAATGATTGGTAATGCAGTCATAGAACCAGCACCCTTCTCATCTGACATTTTAGCAGCTCTTTCTAATAATCTTGAGTGTAGATAGAATACATCCCCTGGGAACGCCTCTCTACCTGGAGGTCTTCTTAATAACAATGACATTTCTCTATATGCAACTGCGTGCTTAGTTAAATCATCATATACGATTAATGCGTGTTGACCATTATCTCTGAAGTACTCACCAATTGTAACACCTGTATAAGGAGCTAAGAATTGTAATGCTGAAGAATCAGCTGCACCAGCGTTGATAATAGTAGTATATTCCATTGCTCCAGCTTCTTCTAATGTTCTAACAATAGAAGCAATTGTAGATGCTTTTTGACCGATTGCAACATAGATACATTTTACATCTTCACCTTTTTGGTTAAGAATTGTATCAATAGCAACAGTTGTTTTACCAGTTTGTCTATCACCAATAATAAGCTCTCTTTGCCCTCTTCCGATTGGAACTAATGCATCAATAGCTTTAATACCAGTTTGTAATGGCTCATGTACAGATTTTCTAGCCATGATTCCTGGAGCTTTTTCTTCAACGAATCTTGTTTCAGCAGCTTCAATTGCACCTTTACCATCAATTGGCTCACCAAGTGCGTTAACAACTCTACCAATCATGTTAGGACCAACTGGAGTTTCTAATAATTGACCAAGTCTCTTACAAGAAGTTCCTTCTCTTAATCCTTCACCTTTACCAAGTACAACAACACCTACAGAAGACTCTTCTAAGTTTAATGCAAGACCTTTCTCACCATTTTCAAACTCAACAAGCTCTCCAGCCATAACATTTTTTAGACCGTAAACTTGAGCAACACCATCTGCTAAAGAGATGATTTTACCAGTTTCATTTACATCTACATTTAATTCAAAGTTATCAATTCTCTCTTTAATTATAGAACTGATTTCATCAGCTTGAATTTTTGCACCCATTCAATTTCTCCTTTATAAGTTCTAAACTGCTTTTAAAATATGATCAATCATTTGAGACTTTAATCTCTCTTTAGAGAAAGAGATTTCAACCCCAAGTCCATCAATATCTACTTTAATACCATCATAATCACAAACATTTTGAGATAATGATAAGTTAACATCAAATTTTTTACTAAATTGTTTCTCAATTGAAGAAACATAATCTTTTGAAAGTTCTTGGTTTGTGTAAACAACACCAACATACTCATTATTTAATTTTGCAATTTGAACATTAAGTTCAGACGCAATATCAGGTAATATAGTAAGTCTTCTTTTTTCACCAAGTAATTTCACGAAGTTAGTTAAAGTGTCATCAGCTTTTTTAACTAATGATAATACTAACTCTACTTTTTTACTATCACTTACTTCAGGAGAAGAAACAATAGAATTGAACTTTTCATCAGCATAAGCTGTAGAAATAGTATTTAAGTTAGCACTTAATGATTGGATAGCTTTGCTATCTCTACCATCAACTAACGCTTTTACATATCTTTTTGCTATTAAATCATTCATTTACGCTACCTTTTTTAGAACAATATTAGCTAACTCGTCTTGAGATAGTTTAATATTATCTGATTTTAATAGCTCATTAAGAACTTCTGCAACAACTTCTCTTTTTGCTTTTGATGTTTCAACTTTAATCATCTCTTCTAGATTTTTTTCTAAATTAGCGATATCAGAATCAACTGCAACAGCAACTTTTTCTTTAACTGAATCAATATCAGCTTTTGCGTTTTCAACAATGTCAGCTGCAAGTTTTTTTGCATCATCAAGTTGTTTTTGAGCTTCATTTACTTTATCTTCAGATGCTTTTAAAGTATCTTGTACTTTGTCAAGTTCTGCTTGAATAGATAGAGTTCTATCAGCTAAAAATGCTTTAATCTTATCAGCAAGTAAATACCATAAAATTCCAGCAAAAATTATAAAGTTAACGGTTCTCTGTACGATATCGTAGTCAGTCTCCGCACCAGCAGCAGCAAATAATGAAAGTGGAGCTAAAGCAGCTACACCAAGTACTAAAAGTTTCTTCATATCATTTTTTCCTAACTAAATTGAGCTAAGCTTAGCTTTTAAGCTCTCATTAAATTGAGGCATTGACGATACTAAAGAATCTTTTAATGCTTTAGTTTCCTCTTCCAAATTCTTAGCAAATTCTGCAGATTTTGCTTCCAAATTAGACTTAGCGCTAGCAAGTTTTGCATCAGCACTCTCTTTTGCTTCCTTATAAGCTTGTTCTCTAATAGCAGCTGCTTCTTTTTTTGCATCTGCAATTACTTTATTTGCTTCAGCAATCATACCTTCAACATCGGCACCGTTTGATTTCGCATCTTCTAAATCTTTTTTAATAGATTCTGCTCTATCATCCATATGCTTTAGTAAAGGCTTGAACAGACAGCTGTTTAGCCTAGCAACAACTAAAAGAAAGATGATACCAGAGCTAAGCAATAATACAGGACTTATGTCTAACATTCATTCCTCCATATTTTTTACAGTTTAGTTTAACTAAAACTCGTATATTTTAGCAAAGTTAAATATAAAATAATATTAAAGGAATAAATTACGTTTTAAATTTCTGTTTTTTGTTACTATTGTAACTTAAAGTAAGAGGAAATCTTCTCAATATCTTCTTGAGAATTGATTTCGATTTTAAAGTAGTTTTTCTCAGCTTTCACCTTTAAATCGCTATTCTTTAAGGTTTTAACTACTTCATTTAATGGGTTAAAGTCATACGATGTTACTTTTTTACTCTTTTTATCTTTTGGCAAATTTTTTGACTTTAAATCTTTAATTAATTTTTCTGCTTCTCTAACAGATAACTTCTGACCAATGATAGAGTCAGCTACCATCTTTTGCTCATCCTCACTAAGTCCTAGCATAACTTTTGCATGACCTGCACTAATCTTGTTATTTGCTAACAATTGTTGTACATATGAGGATAATTGTAACAATCTTAAAGTGTTAGTAATTGATGTTCTAGACTTAAAAACTTTCTTTGACAACTCTTCATGAGTTAAATCATGTTCATTTATTAATTGTGCATATGAATATGCTAATTCTACAATATTTAAGTCATCTCTTTGTATATTTTCAATTAATGCAAGTTCTCTTAATTTTAATTCATCAGCATCAATTATATAAGCTTTTATCTTTTCTAAATTAGCTAATTTATGTGCTCTTAATCTTCTCTCACCTGCTACTAATATATATTCATCTTCAGATTTTTCAATAACAGTAACTGGTTGTAATAAGCCATGTTCAACAATTGAATCACTTAATTCTTTTAATTTATCTTCATCAAATATTTTTCTAGGTTGATTTGGATTTGCACTAATTTTTGATATTTCTAACTCCATAGAGTTTTTATTATCACCATATGAATTTGAACTTTCATAAGCTGATTCTACTTCACCTAATAATTCCCCTAATCCTCTACCTAATGCCATATTTTCTCTTCCTAATTATATTTTTAACCTGCAATTGCTTTTGCAAGATTTGTGTAAGCTTTTGTACCAGTGGCACTTGCATCATATAACATAATTGGTTTACCAAAACTAGGACTCTCTGCTAGTTTAATATTTCTTGGTATAACAACATAAGAACTCTCATCAATTTTGAATAATTTACTTTCAAAGTGTTGAGCTAAATCTGCAAATACTTGCTTTGATAAGTTATTTTGTGAACTATACATTGTTGGTAAAAAACCTCTGATTTGTAGAGATTTATTAATTGTTTGTTTAACAAGTTTTATTGTATTTAATAACTGAGCTAAACCTTCTAATGCAAAGAACTCACATTGAATTGGAATAAGTACTGAAGTTGATGCACTTAATGTATTAATTGTAATAGGACCTAATGCAGGTGGCGAATCAATAATAATGTAGTCAAAATCTTTTTTAATTGGATCTATCTTTCTTTTTAATACTAATTCTCTATCTTTCATGTTTTTATAGAACTCTTTTTCTATACCAACTAAACCTATGTTTGATGGAGCAACTTTTAAGTTTTCAATTTCTGAATCTAACATAATTTCAGGTAACTCTTTTGTACCTAACATTACATGGTAAATATTATACTCATAAGTATCTCTTTGAAAACCTAATGATGTAGTTGCATTAGCTTGTGGGTCTGCATCAATTAATAGTACTCTCTTACCTTCTAAAGCAAGTGCAGCACTTAAATTTACAGCTGTTGTAGTTTTACCAACCCCACCTTTTTGGTTAGCTATTGAAATAATTTCTGTCATCTTAAACTAAATACCTTTTTATTATTTAAGTTAATTGAACCATCACTATTAAGTATCGCATTTTTTAATGGAATTTTTTTATTATCAATGGTTGCTTGGAACTTTCTACTCTTATCGAATTCTATCTTAAAATCACTAAAAATTTGCTTCCATGAAATTTGTTTTTCAAGTTCTAAAAAATAGTTTTCTAATATAGTCTCTTTGTCTATAGAAATATCTAATTTTCCAAACTCATCAGTTACTTCAAATAAGTTTAAGCCAATGCCACAAAAGATTAAATCTTTACTAAGATTTGTAATTGTCCCACCAATTTTTTTGTCATCAATATAAAAATCATTTGGCCATTTCAACCACACTTTAGAGTCAAACTTTTCTAATACTTTTTTAAGTAAAAAAGAGAAATATATTGAAGTTGTTTGAAGTGGTAAGTCATTTGGAAGAGTATCCTTTTTCATAACAAATGAAAAGAACAAATTCCCACTTTTACCCTGCCAAGTATTACCTCTGCTTCCTATACCATTTGTTTGAATATCTGCTACTATACAAGTTATTTCATTAATCTCGTTATTATTTACATACTCCCTTAGGTAAGTATGTGTAGAATCTACTTTATTTAATCTTATTATTTTCATTTGCTTATTATACATTATTGCTTTACAAGATTGTATTAAATATAATCACTTAAAAAAGGTTATTATGTTAGATCCTGTTTTACCCATAGCATTGTATCTTTTACTTGGATATTTATTTAAAGTAGTTTTTCATGACAATTCTAAACAACTTATAGAGTTCATTATCTACTTCTCACTTCCAGCTATTGTTTTCTCAAAAATCTATCCTCTAACTCTGGATGGAAAGATATTAAGTTTAATTTTAATGTTTATAGGATTTATTCTATTTAATTTAACTTTAGCATACTTTATAGGTAGGCTAATGAAACTTGATAGATTAACTCTTGCCACATTTATGATTATGGCAACTTTTGGAAATACATCATTTATTGGTTTTTCTTATATTGATGCATTTTATGGGCAAGATTATATTGTTTATGGTTTAATTTATGATTTATTTGGTTCATTTTTGCTTTTAGTTTCAGTTGGTATGTTTATCATTACATGGGGAAGTGGAAGAAAAAATGATGTGAAATCTATATTTAAAAGTGTATTACTTTTTCCACCATCAATTATGTTTGCAATTACAGTACTTGCAAAAAACTTTGAAGTACCAAATTTTGTTTTATTAACTACAGAAACTTTAGGTGCAACTTTAGTTCCTATTGCAATGATTGCAATTGGTATGAAATTAGAGTTAAAACACATATTCAATAAATTTCATGTTGTTTCAATGGCAATGATACTAAAAATGTTAATAGTACCAATTATAGTTTTGCTTGGTTTCCAAATTTTTTATGGTATTGAAGATACTTGGGTAAAAGTTACAATTATTGAAGTAGCAATGCCACCAATGACAATGGCAACAGTATTAGCAATAAAAGGTGGATTAGATGAAAAAATTGCGATTAATTCACTTGTATTAGGTGTTTTATTAAGTTTATTTACAATCACAGCATATACAACATACTTGGCATAAAGCCTAGTATGTTAAAATCTTAAGATAAAATATCTCCAATATTCAATCTTTGACCTCTTATATAATCAACAGAAGAAACAGCTTTTTTAGATGGTGCTTGAATAGTCTTTATTTTTAAAGAGCCATTTTTACATCCTACAACAATATCATCACTGTTTATTTCTAAGATTTTTCCTTCAACATTTGATGAAGTAGTTTCAATTAATTCTAAATCTTTTATTTTTAGTTTTGATTCTAAAAATACTCCTGGCCAAAAACTATATGCTTTATATTTCAGATAAAGTTTTTTTGCATTTTCAAAAGTTACTAGCCCATCATCTTTTTTAATCTTCCCACAAAAACTAACTTCAGCATCATTTTGTTTTTTAGGTTTGATATTCTCAAAATTATCCAATGTAGTAAGAGTTAATGAAGCTGCAATTATCGATAGTTTATTAAAAGCTTCTTCAACCTCCATAGTAGGAGTTATTTTTAAATATTGTAAACCTAAAATATCTCCACTATCAAGTCCTTCTTCCATTAACATAGATGTAACACCCGTATATTCATCATCATTAAGTAATGATTCTTGAATAGGAGAAGCACCTCTATATTTAGGAAGTAAAGAAGCATGTAGATTTATACAGGGAGCAATATCAAGTATTTCTTTTGGTAATATTTGACCATAAGCAGCTACTACAATATAATCTGGTTTAAAGTCCTCAATAAGCTTTGTAACTTCTTCATTATTTCTAAGCTTTTCAGGTTGATAAATAGGTATATCTAAATTTTTGTCAAGACAATATTGTTTTATATGAGGAGGAGTTAACACTTGTTTTCTTCCAACTTTTTTATCAGGTTGAGTAAACAGTGCTACTAACTCATATGAGCTGTTTAATAATGCTTCAAAAATCTTTGTAGCATAATCAGGCGTTCCCATAAATAAAACTTTTTTTGACATATCCAACCTTTACTTTTTAAATATTGTTCCACTTTTATGATTTTCATCAACTAGAAAATCATATGCATTTGTTAAATCAAACCCTGAAGAAAGATACATTGGTATACCTTTTTTCATTAAAAAATCTGCTGCTTTTAATTTTGTTACAATTCCACCTGTTGCAAATTCAGAGTTTGCAGTATGCTTCATTTCTAACTCTTCTTCATTAATTGAAGAAACCATTTTTAACATAACTGCATCACTATATTCTCTTGGATTTTTATTATAATATCCATCAATATCACTTAATATAGCTAACATATCAGCATTAAAATGGTAAGCAACATGTGCAGCAAGTTGATCATTATCTCCAAATAACAGTTCATCATTTGCAATAACATCATTTTCATTTATAATAGGAAGTATTTTATTCTCTAATAAAATTTCCATTACATTTTGTGCATTTTTAGTTCTTTTTCTAGAATCAAAGTCATCTGCTATAAACAACATTTGTGCACAAATAATACCATGTTCTTTAAATCTTTTTTTATAATTCTTTAATAATAATGGTTGACCAATAGCAGCTAATGCCTGTCTATTTGATACTAGTTTCTTATCAAGTTTTAATGAAGTAAATCCTGCACCAACTGCACCAGATGATACAAGAATCACTTCATAGTTTTTTTCATTTTTTAGTTTTGCGATTAAATCAACTAAAGCAGATAATCTTTCAATTGCAAGCTGTCCATTTTCTGTTAATACAGCTGTTCCTACTTTTATAACTAATCTTTTCATTTCCCCTGATCCAATAGTTTATATAATGAGAATTTAATTGCTTCAATATTTTTTCTTGTAATTGAAGAAATTGGTAATACAAAGAAAGGTTTACTATTATCAAATCTATTATAAGTTAAATCCTGAACATAATAAGGTAATTCTTTATCAAATCCAAAGTCATTAGATTCTGATTCTTCTAAACCTATATCAGCAATAAATTTTTTAATATCACCAACTAAATCTTCACCATAATATCCATCAGTTTTACTTAAAGCAATAGCAAAGTTTCTTGTAGATAATTCAGATGAGAATTTTGCAACTTCTTCTTTCAATACATTATATTGATCAATCATTGTTCTATAATTTGCAACATCAA
This sequence comes from Arcobacter pernae, assembly GCF_049472135.1. Classification (NCBI taxonomy): domain Bacteria; kingdom Pseudomonadati; phylum Campylobacterota; class Epsilonproteobacteria; order Campylobacterales; family Arcobacteraceae; genus Arcobacter; species Arcobacter pernae. Next base: position 57,578 of record NZ_JBMOVV010000012.1, on the reverse strand, counting down.
TTAAAAATAATAGAGTTTTAGTTCTTTCAATATGTTTTAAGAACTCTAATCCTAAACCTCTACCATCAGCAGCTCCATCGATAATTCCTGGAATATCTGCCATTACAAAAGAGTTGTACTCACCTACTTCAACAACACCTAATTTTGGTGTAAGAGTTGTAAACTCATAGTTCGCAACTTCTGGACTTGCATTTGATGTAGTTGAAATAAGTGTTGATTTACCAACATTTGGATATCCAACTAATCCAACATCTGCAATAAGTTTTAACTCTAATCTAATATTTTTTGTTTGTCCTGGTAATCCTGGTTGAGAATAAGTAGGTCTTTGATTTCTAGAGTTTTTAAAGTGAACATTTCCTAATCCACCTTTTCCACCTTCAAGAAGCTTAACCTTTTCACCTTCATTAACTAAGTCTAATAAAAGCTCACCAGTATCTTCATCAATAACTTGTGTTCCAGGAGGTACTACTAATACTAATGGATCAGCAGACTTTCCAGTCATTCTTGATCCCATCCCTTGTTTTCCATTATCAGCTCTAAAAACTTTTCTTCCTTTATAAGTAGATAAAGTATCAGTATTGTTGTCTACTAAGAAGTAAACATCTCCACCTTTTCCTCCATCTCCTCCGTCAGGACCACCTTTAACAACAAATTTTTCTCTTCTAAAAGAAGTACAACCTTGTCCACCTTTACCCGATGAAACTGAAAATTTGGCACTATCTATAAACATTATAAACCTCCACGGTATATGCAAAATAAAAAACTAACTATTGTATTAACTTTTTATTTCACACTTTAAATAAAAAAAGGGTGCAGGCAAAGAAGCCATACACCCTTTAAAACATTTTTCTCTTTAGAAATTATGAAGCGTAAACTGAAACTTTTTTTCTTTTTTTATCTTTAGTTTCAAATTTTACTACACCATCAATTAAAGAATAAATTGTATGATCTTTTCCAATACCAACGTTTGCACCAACGTGTACTTTAGTTCCTCTTTGTCTTAAAATGATGTTACCAGCTCTTACTGTTTCTCCACCATATTTCTTAACACCAAGTCTTTTTCCAGCTGAATCTCTATTATTTTGTGTAGATCCTTGACCTTTCTTGTGAGCCATACTATTATCTCCTTGAAATTATTGCTTAAGCAGCAATTTTAGTAATTCTAATTTTTGTGAAGCTTTTTCTGAAACCTCTTTTTAACTTAGAATCTTTTCTTCTTCTTTTTTTGTAAATGATAACTTTTTTATCTCTATTTACACCTGTACCATCTAAAACTACTTCAGCTTCAACTTTTACGTTTGCTACTGCTTCACCAGTTTTTAATTCACCATCGTTTAAAGCTAAAACGTCAGTGATTTCTAAAGTTTCTTTTGCAGCTTTACCAGTATAATCAATGTTTAGGATATCTCCCTCAGAAACTTTATACTGTTTTCCACCACACTTAATAATTGCGTACATTTTTCTTCCTCATAATATTCAGTTCTATGTGCTAACTTCTAGTTGACAATTCATGCTAACTTTATTTTTCGAACCGGAATACTACCTTAAATTACTTTAAACTTTGTTTAAGTCACATCTATTTTTAATTAATGATAGTCACTTGCTGTTGCAACTGCATCTACCATAATTAATGAATTCATTGGTAAACCTTTTGCAGAAATAGTACTTCTTGCAGGTTTATGCTCACCAAATGCCTCTGCAAATAGTACATTAACAACACCAAAGTCTTCGATGTTTTCTAAATAAATAGATACTTTAACAACATTGTTCATACCACTTTCAGCATCTTCTAATAAAGTTCTTAAATTTGATAAAACCTGTCTTGTTTGAACTTTTATATCTCTTTCAACTAATGTTCCATCTAAAGTTACTGGAACCTGTGCTGAAGTATAAATCATTCCATTAACTTTAATCGCAGGAGAATATGGTCCAATCGCTGCAGGTAGGTTATCACTTTCTATAAATTTCATTTTTCTTTCCTCTTTTCTTATTCAATATACGAAATTCTACAAAAACTATACTAGTAAAAAAATAAAAAGAAAAACTAATTATAAATCATAAGTAACTAACTTACCTTGTTTTAATTGTCTAATTGCATCTTGAGTTTTTCTAAGAAGTGAACCTTTTTCTTTTAAAGATAGAGTTGTATCGTATTTTAATTCATTTAATTTTTTTGAATAAAATTTATAAAGCAAAATTAATAGCTCTTTTTCAAGCCTCTCATCATCATAGTTTTCAAGTTTTTCATTTAAGGTAATAGCATTTAAAGATATATTATTTATATCATTTAATACAAGGTCAAACTCATTTTTGTGTACTTCAAACATTGAAGAATCAACTAAGTTTAAAACAGAGTCTAATCTATTTGGATTTTCTAAAATTGCTTTTATTATACAAAGTTCTTGAATATTTACCTTCGATAAATCAACTTGCATTGGTCTTGCATTATCAGTTGAAACCTTAATTAAATTCTCTCTTACATTTAACTTTTGAGCAATATATCTTTTATATTCATCTTGATATAAGATACCTAATGATTTTAAATAGTCATTAGCTTCAATTAAAGCTTTTTGTTTTTGTGATGCAATATTAATATCATATTTAGAGATAATATAATCAATACTAAAAGGAATAAAATCAATAGGATTTGCAAACATTCTATCTAGTTCTTCAATTTTCCCATCTTTTACCATATCAGCAGGGTCTTTACCTTCACCAAAAATAACAACACCACCTTCAAATTCACTTTGAGATAGCATTACTGAGGCTTTAAATGCTGCTGCAAGTCCAGGTTTATCTCCATCATAAGCTAAAATTACTTTTGGTTCACCTCTTCTAATTAAAGGTAAATGCTCTTTTGTTAAAGCTGTTCCTAATGTTGCAACAGCAGTATTAAAACCTGCTTGATGAAGCATAATTACATCAAGATAACCTTCACAAACAATTAATCTATTCTTTTTATATATATTTTCTTTTGCAAGGTGATAACCATATAAAAGTCTTGATTTATTAAAAAGTTTAGTTTGAGGAGAATTTACATATTTTGCATTATGTCCAGTAATAGTTCTTCCACCAAAACCTACAATTTTTCCATTTATAGCATATATAGGGAAAGTAATTCTTTCAATAAATCTAGAATATAATCCATTTGTTCCAGTATCAATTACACCTAAATCTATTGCCTCATTTAAATTATAATGATTTGATTTTAAAAAATTTATTGTATCGTTTGATTTAGGAGAATAACCTATCTCAAATTTCTCTATAGAAAATTCAGAAATACCTCTATTTTTTATATAATCTTTAGCAACTCCATTATTTACAAATAATTTTTGATAAAATTTATTAACATCTTCAAGTATTTTTACATCTTGTTTTTTTTGTTTTACATTATCATAATCTAAATGAACATTATACATTGAAGCTAATTTTTCAAGGGCTTCTGGATATGATAATTTTTCATATTCCATTACAAATTTTATTGAGTCCCCACCTACTCCACATCCGAAACAGTGGTATATCTGTTTAGCAGGGCTTACAACAAAAGAAGGAGTTTCTTCACCATGAAAAGGACAACAAGCTTTAAAGTTTGCTCCTGATTTTTTTAATTCTAAAAACTGTGATACAACATCAACAACATCAAGGTGATTTTTTAAATTATCAATAGATTCTTTTTTTATCATAAGGTATTATACACTTTTATTATTTTATAGGAACTTTTATGATAATATACCTACTTATATTAAAAGTTTGGTAAAAGGCATACGTTGGACAATATAGTTTTAGAGTATAGAGACCCTCTTTTTGGTTTGATTATACTTGTTGCTCTAATCTTTTTAATCTCATTTTTTACATACTCTTATGGGATTTATAAAGAGAAGATTGCAAGAAAAGACTATAGAAAATTATCTCGTAGATTTGAACTTGGAAAATTAAAAGAAGAAGATTATGTTCATCTTTATAAAACATATAATTTGCCATTTGATTCAATATTACTTTTAGCCTCAACATTTTTACATAAAGGCAATTATAATAAAGCTATAAATGTATATCTTACATTGTTAGAACATGTAAAAGATAGAGTAAAAAAAGAAGAAGTATTAGAACTACTTGGTTCAACATATTTTAAAGGTGGTTTTTTACAAAGGTCAAAAGATATATTCTTAAGAATCTTAAAATTCTCTCCTAGAAATAAAAATGCTTTAACAAAACTACTTATCATATATGAAAAACTAAATGAGTTTGAAAAAGCAAAAGAAGTTACTACTTGCTTAGAAGAGCTAAATGAAGATATGCAAAGGGATAGAGTTTATCTAGATGCATTGATGATTATAAATGATCCAGTTTACTCATATGAGAAAAGAAGTGAATTACTTTATAAAATTTTTCTAGAAAATCCAAATATTCAAAGACTTTTTGCAGAGTTTTTACTACAATTTAACAAACCATTTTTTTGGGAAAATGTAGACAAATTTGATGTTAAGAACTTCATGGATTTAATGTGGTACTTAAATTTTGACGATATCGATTTTGAAAAAGTTCATAGAAATGAATTTCTAGTTGAGCTTTATAATGCAAAAGGATATCTTGATAATTTAGAACACAGTGATGATTTTGTTTTTGATATTTTGATTGCTTTAAATAGACACGAACATAAAACAAATGCTACTTTAGATTTTGAGTTTATTTGTTCAAGTTGTAAAAATGTACACCCAGTTTATGATACTAGATGTCCACATTGTCATAGTATTTTAACTTTTAATGTAAAACATAATTTAACTAAGGGATTTGATGAAGCAAATCAATCTTTACAGTGATGGTTCTAGTTTAGGTAACCCTGGACCTGGTGGTTGGGGAACTATTTTAGAGTACAAAGGAAATGAAAAAGAGTTGAGTGGTGGACAATTAGACACTACAAATAATCAAATGGAACTAAAAGGTGTGATTGAAGGACTAAAAGCCTTGAAAGAGCCTTGTGAAGTTCATATTATTTCTGACTCAACTTATGTAGTAAAAGCTATAAATGAATGGCTTGTAGGTTGGATAAGAAATAACTGGAAAAATGCTAGTAAAAAACCTGTGAAAAATGTAGAGCTTTGGCAAGAGTATTTAGAAGCTTCAAAACCACACAAAATAAGAGCTAGTTGGGTAAAAGGCCATGATGGCCATGAACATAATGAAAGATGTGATATACTTGCAAGGACCTTTGCAGAAAATTTAAGAGATAATCAATAAGGAAGGAAAAAGATGAGTGATTATACAAAATTAGAGAAGTGTTTGGGTTATCAGTTTAAAGATAAAAATCTGATAATCGAAGCACTTACTCACAAAAGTTATAAAAAACCATATAATAATGAAAGATTAGAGTTTTTAGGTGATGCTGTTTTAAACTTAATAGTTGGAGAATATTTATTTAAAAAATTTCCTAAATCTAATGAAGGTGAATTATCAAAGATAAGAGCTTCACTAGTAAATGAAACAGGTTTCACTAAACTTGCAAATGAGATTAAATTAGGTGACTACATTTTTATTTCAACAGCAGAAGAAAGAAATAAAGGAAGAAGCAAAGCTTCTATTTTATCTGATGCATTTGAAGCAATTATGGGTGCAGTATATTTAGAATCAGGTTTAGAAACATTAAAACCTATTATTCTAAAACTTTTAGAAGAGTCTTATGACAAAATTAACTTAGATGTTTTATTTAGTGATTATAAAACAGCTTTACAAGAAATAACTCAAGCACAATTTGGTTCTATTCCAGAATATAAAATTGAAGGTTCATATGGGCCAGATCATAAAAAAGAGTTTGAAGTATCAATTTGGATTGATGGGGAAACTTATGGAAAAGCAAAAGGGAAAAGTAAAAAATTAGCACAACAAGCTGTTGCTAAAATTGCAATTGAAAAACTTAAAGGGAAAAATTAATGAATAGCTTTGGACATAGATTTAAATTCACAACTTTTGGAGAATCTCATGGTAAAGCATTAGGTTGTATAGTAGATGGTGTTCCTGCTGGCATTAAAATAGATGAAGAGTTTATTCAAAGTGAAATGGATAGAAGAAAACCAGGACAAAATAAATATGCGACAGCTAGAAAAGAAGGTGATAAAGTAGAAATTCTTTCTGGTGTATTTGAAGGAGTAACTACAGGAACTCCTATTTCAATGGTTATTTTTAATGAAAATCAAAAATCTAAAGATTACTCTAATGTAAAAGATTTATTTAGACCAGGACATGCTGATTTTACTTACTTCAATAAATATGGTGTTAGAGATTATAGAGGTGGAGGAAGAAGTAGTGCTAGAGAAACTGCAGCAAGAGTTGCAGCAGGTGCTATTGCAAAACTAATGTTAAAAGAGTTAGGTATAAAAGTACAAAGTGGTATTTGTGAGATTGATGGAGTAAAAGCAGAAGAGTTAGATTTTTCAAATGTTTCAAACTCAGAAATTTTTGCATTAGATAAAAATGTGGAACAAGAACAAAAAGATGCTATCTTAGCAGCTAAAAATAAACACAACTCTGTTGGTGGTGTAGCTTTAGTAAATGTAAAAGGAACTCCTGTTGGATTAGGTGAACCTTTATACTTTAAACTTGATTCACAAATAGCAAATGCTATGATGAGTATAAACGCTGTAAAAGCTGTAGAAATAGGTGATGGTACTCTTGCATCTAGAGTTAAAGGTTACGATAATAATGACCAAATTAGAAAAGACGGCTTTAAAACAAACCATTCTGGTGGTATTTTAGGTGGTATTTCAAATGGTGATGATATAAACGTAAAAGTTTACTTTAAATCAACTCCATCAATTTTTATAAAGCAAGAAACAGTTGATATTCATAATAATGAAGTTGATTGTGAACTTAAAGGTAGACATGACCCATGTGTTGCTGTAAGAGGTAGTGTTGTTGCTGAATCTATGATGGCATTAGTTTTAGCTGATATGGCTTTACTTAACATGTCGTCAAAAATTGAGAATGTAAAAAAAGTATATAACTAAAGTCTATTTTAAACTTTTTTATATATAATTTCAATCTTAAGCATCTCTTTGGTCAAGGGATGCTTTTTTTATGCTTATTTATATTTATTGTTTATAAAAGGTAATATAAATTTAAAAAATATAAATATAAGTACTGAAACTACAAATACTATTGATAAGACTATATCTATTTGAGTATTACTTTGCATATTAAAGTTCCCTTTTTAATTCTTCTAATCTAGCAATTCTATCTTCTGTAGTAGGATGTGTTCTAAAGAAATCAGAGAAAGAAGACTTTTGTCCTGAGAAAGGATTAATTATAAACATATGAGCTGTTTGTTCTGTTGCATTATGAACATGTCCTCTTTGTGCATATCTTTCAAGCTTACTTAAGGCACTTTGTAATCCAGAAGCATTACCAGTCATTCTAGCAGCTCCTTCATCAGCTAAGTATTCTCTACTTCGACTAACACTCATTTGAATAACAGTTGCAGCTATTGGAAGTAGTATAGCCATTACTATCATTAAAATAGGATTTGAGTTTTGTCTATTATTCCCAAACATTGCACCAAACTGCATCATATTAGCAATCATTGCAATTGCACCTGCAAAAACAGCAGCAATAGTTCCAATTAAAATATCATAGTGTTTTATATGAGATAATTCATGGGCGATAACACCTTCTAATTCTTCATCATTTAACATTTCATATAAACCCATTGTAACAGCAACTGCAGCATTATTATAGTCTCTTCCTGTTGCAAAAGCATTAGGTGTATGATCTGGTATTAAATAAACTTTTGGCATAGGAATATTAGCTTTATGAACTAGCCTTTGTGTTATTCTATAAACTGGATGCCTAACATCTTCTATCAAAGTAGCATTAAACTGTTTTAAAATATGTTTATCTGAATAATAATAAGCATAAAAATTCATTCCTGCTGCAATTAAAAAAGCAATTAGCATTCCGCTAGTACCTGCAAAAGCATAACCTATAAAAACAAAAACAACCGTAAGTAAAGTTAATAAAAAAACTGTTTTAAGCTGTTCCATATTCACTCCTTTTTATATTAAGCTATTTTATCAGATATTTTTTAATAAATATTTAACATAAAATAAATTTTTTGATAAACTAATTAATAAAATATAAGGTATTAAAATGAAAACACTATATCTAATCAGACACGCAAAATCTGACTGGTCAAATATTGATTTAAATGATTTTGATAGACCATTAAACAAAAGAGGCAAATTTGATGCAAAACTAATGGGTAAAGTTTTAAATGAATTAGAGATTAAACCTGAATTAATTATCTCAAGTTCTTCAAAAAGAACAGTTAAAACAGCAAATAAAATTGCAAAAGGCATTAACTATAAAAAAGAAATACTTTTTATTAAAGAATTATATCATCCAAGTATTTTATCATTAGAAAAAGAGCTTAAACAAATTTCAAATGATATTAATATACTATTTTGTTTTACACATAATCCTTGTATTAATGAATTTGCATATAAGTATTTAAATATTGAAGATAATATTCCAACAATTGGCGTTGTTCAATTTGAATTTGATATAGACAACTGGGAAGATATAAACAGAAAAAAAGTTAAAAAAGGTATATTTATATATCCAAAAATGTATAAATAAAAAACAGTTATTCTTAATATAACTTATATTTTAAATTTAATAAAATTTTTTATAACAAAAAAAGCAAATATTCCTTAAAATTTTAAAGAATTTATATAAAGAGTAGAAATGAAGAAGTTATATATAGTAAGACATGCACAAAAAGAAGTAGAAAAAGCAGGACAAGATGATTATGATAGACCTTTAAGCAACAAAGGCTTAGAAGATGCACAAAAAATGGCTGACAAACTTTTTGATAAAGGATATAGACCTGATTTAATTGTATCAAGTCCAGCTGTAAGAACAAGACAAACATCAGAAATTTTTGCAAAAACTTTAAGATATACAAAAACAATTATGTATAATGAAGTTTTATATATGGCTTACCTTAATGAACTACAAGAGACACTTACTTATACTTTTGATACAGTTGAAAGTATGATATTAGTAGGACATAATCCATCTTTAACTGCTTTAGCATTAACACTTGTAGGATTTAAAGAAGAGATAACTATGGGAGCTATGGTTGAAGTTGAATTTGATTGTGATTCATGGATAGATATCTCTAAAGAGAATGCTAGACTAATTTCTTATACAAAACCTGAAAATTAAAATATAAATAAAGAGTTAATACTCTTTATTTTATTTTCCTAAACAAAACTCACCAAACATTACATCTAACATTTGGTCATTCTCATATGGTCTAGTAATATTTGATATTGATTCTAAAGCCTCTTTAATATGATGAGCAAAGAATTCAAACTCACCACTTTCTAGTGGAAATAATGATGTATTTATATGATTTAAAGTATCTTCAACAGCTTGAACTTGTCTTTTTGAAATAAGAGTCATTTCATCACTATGTGTATTATTATCTAAAATTGCTTCAATAGAACTAACTAAAGTCTTAATACTATTTTTAGTAGATAGTTCAATAAAGTTTTCAATCTTATTTTTATCAAAAGCATTATCTAAATCAGTTTTATTTAAAACTTTTATGATTTGCTTATGAGCATTTTCTTCTAAAAGAGATATGATTTTTTCATCTTCTTCGTCACAAACTTTACTATTATCAAATAAAGCAATTACAATATCAGCTTCACTAATAGCTTCAATTGATTTTTCAATACCTATTTGCTCAATTACATCACTTGCATTTCTAATACCCGCTGTATCTACTATTTTTATAATATGAGTACCTATCTTAACAGATTCCTCAATAGTATCTCTTGTAGTCCCTGCAATATCTGAAATAATTGCTCTATCAAAATTTAGAAGCTTATTTAAAAGTGAAGATTTACCAACATTTGGTTTTCCTATGATTGCAACTTTAAAGCCTTCAATCATCCCTTCTCTTCTTTTACTTGCATCTAATGTTTCATTTAATTTTGTTTGAATTTTATCAATTTTAGATTTTATTTGATCATAAATATCACTTGGTAAATCTTCTTCTGCATAATCAATTGAAACTTCTGTATAAGCTAACATGAAAAGTAAATCTTCTCTAATATCATTTACAAAATCACTTAATTCACCTTTTAACTGCTTAGCTAAAAGTTTAACAGCATCTTCACTTCTAGCTTCAATCATTTTTGAAATAGCTTCAGCTTTAGATAAATCAATTTTATTATTTAAAAAAGCTCTCTTTGAAAACTCACCGGGGTTTGCCATTCTTGCACCATAATGTAAAACTTCATTTACAATCATATTTGCAATTGCTACACCACCATGACACTGAAACTCTACAATATCTTCACCAGTGAAAGAGAAAGGTGCTTTAAAATAAAGAACTAATGACTCATCAATTAATTCATCATTATGATTATAAACACTACTTAAAGTTGCAAGTCTAGGTTTAAAGTTATCTTTTTTTGTGATTTTTGAAGCAATTTCAAGAGCATTAGCTCCTGAAATTCTAACTATTGAGATTGAACCAACACCGTTGGCCGTTGCTATTGCAACTATTGTATTATCATCTAGTAACAATTTACTGCTCTTTACTTCTGTACTCATTTACAAGTACATATTTGTCACCTCTAACGTTTGTTTTTACAGCAACATATTTATCAGGGAACTCATCTCTTAATCTTTTAAGAGCAATATGTACTAAAATACCATCTAAAGGTTTTGTTTTAAACATACCTTTTTCTTTAATTGTTTCAATTACAGGTTCTAAATATGCATGAATTGCAGCTTCTTGATTTTTTAAGAACTCTGCGACTTCAAGTCTTAGCATTAAACCATATTTTTCATTTATCCAATTAAATAAAATATATGATAAAGCTTTATATCTATACCCTTCTTTACCAATTAATAAAGCTGAGTCTTCACCTGTAAATTCAATATATAAAGTCTCTTCATCATAAAATTCTATTTTAATATTTTCAATTCCATAACAACTATCACCAAATAATGTATTGATTCCAGCTCTTACTTCATCTAATATCTCTTGTTTATCTTTTTTTACTATAATGTTTGAAACTTGAGTTTGTGATTCATCTTCATTATAAAAATTATCAAAGATTTTCTCTTTTGATTCAACCTTTCTTACATTAGAAGGTGAAACTTCCTCTTTAACTTCTTTTTCTTCGGGTTTATTACAATCTTCAATCTTCTTAGATACTTCTTCTATTTTTATATCTTTTTTCTCAAAAGAATTATTTGAAGTACTCTTTTCATAAGTTTTACAATTTTGTTTATAACAAACCTGAATAATAGCTTTCTTTTTACCAAAGCCAAGGAAACCTTTACTTGGCTGTTGGATGATCTCAATCTCTAAATCAGTAATAGAACAGTTAAAATCAGCAGTTGCTAATTCGTAAACTTCTTCTAAACACTTAGCTTCAAATTTTTTCATAGTAAGTCCCTATTTTTTTGCAGCTCTTTTTTTCTCAAACAGTTTATTAATATAGTATTGTTGAGCAATTGTAAATACGTTATTTACAAACCAGTATAGAGTTAAACCTGCTGGGAACCATAAGAAGAAGAATGTAAACACGATTGGTAACATTTGGAAAATCTTCTTTTGCATCTCATCTTGCATTGTATTTGGTGTAATTCTTTGTTGGATGTACATTGAAGCACCCATTAAAATTGGTAATACAAAATATGGATCCATCTCTGCTAAATCTTGTACCCAGAAAATCCACTCTGCACCTTTTAATTCAATTGCATTTAATAAAACTCTATAGATAGCAAAGAATACTGGAATTTGTAAGATTAATGGTAAACATCCACCCATTGGGTTAGCACCATGTTTCTTATATAATTCCATCATATGCATAGACTGTTTTTGCTTGTCATCTTTATATTTATTTTGGATTTCTTTCATTTTTGGAGCTAATTCTTTTAGCGTATTCATAGAAACCATACCTTTATATGATAAAGGATATAAAACTAACTTAACTAAAATTGTTAAAATAACAATAGTCCAACCCCAGTTTCCAACATAAGATTGAATAAATTGAAGTAAAATAAACATAGGTTTTGCAATAAATGTAAACCATCCATACTCAATTACATCAGTTAATTCTGGATTTAAAGCTTGTAAATCTTTAAAGTTTTTAGGTCCTGCATAACCAGAAAAAGAAATAGAACTTCCACCATGAATAAATCCTTGAGGATTACCTTCATTATCTGGCATAAATGTTAATGCTAAAGACTTATCAAAATTGTAAATTACAGTTGCATAGTATCTATCAAAGTTAGATACAAATTTAGCACCAGTAATATTTTGATTTTTTTCTAAATCACCATCTTCAATAATTGTTAAAGTTCCATCATTTAATTTAGCCATTGCACCATGGTCAGCATACATATCTGCTAATACATTTGGTCTAAATCCATTAGTAATAAAGAACTTCTTGTCATTTGTAGTTGTTGTAGTTAAATCATAGTGTCCATTTGGATAGAAAGTAAATTTCTTTGTTAAAACTGTTTCACCTAAGTCTTGCGTAATAATTAATTCTTGCTTTTGATTTTTAGCATCAACATCTTTTTTATTAGCAATTGCATTTACTTTAAATGCTTTTGCATTAATATTTGTATCGGCAAATCTTACTTCTAATGGTCTTAATTGCTCAGATTCAAATAGCTTAATTTGATGTTCTTCTTCGTCTTTATAAATAGTATCTAATAGAGTTACTTGAGCAATTCTACCTTTACTATCAATTTCAATAATATTTTTTGCAGTTTTAATAACTGAAATAATATCTTGAGTAGCAATTGCTTTAGATGATAAAGAAGCTACAGATTTAGTCATATCAACAGGATTACCTGTTACATCAGTTTCTTGCATACCTTCAACTGGTGTTGATTTTGCTTGTGAAACTTGCTCTTGTTTAGCTTGTTCAGCTTTTGCCTCTTTTTGAGGCTTTAACACTAAAAACTCATATGCGATAAAAAATACAAAAACGACTAATGTCATTATTAACATTCGTTTTTGCATACCGTTATTTTGATTCATGTTGTTCATTCGTACTTTTCCACTCCCGATTTTTAACTACAATAAATTTATTGTCATTTGTAGGAATCAACCAATAAATGACTTTAATTTTTTCATAATCCACTTTTTGAATTCTATTTTTTGAAATAATGGGATAATCAAATCCTCCATCAAAAAGCTGATTACATTTTAATACGCGTGTAATTGTAAAATAAATAGCCTTAAAAAATGTATTGTTATCAAGTTGCCATAGTGCATATTGTGAACATGTTGGGTAATATCTACATGAACCAAAAGAAATTACACTTAAATATCTTTGATAGATTCTAATAAAAAATTTAAAAATTATTTTCATTTAAAAAGGTTTAATCTTTTAAAAGCAAAATCAAAATCTTTTTTCAACTTTAGATAATCATTTTCACTTATGCTATTTTTAGCTACAAAAATATATTTACCAGTTTGAATTTGATTTTCATATGAAGCAAATAAAGCTCTTAATCTTCGTCTAGCCTTATTTCTTAAAACCGCATTGCCTACTTTCTTTGAAGTAACAAAAGCAGCTTTTAATTCTGTGTCAGAACTAAAAAAAGCGACAAAAGAGCTTGTATGCCACTTTTTGCCGCTTTTATATAGTTTGTTAAAATCTCTTTGACTATTCAGTCGATGTTGTTTGCTTAAACAGCTAATCTTTTTCTACCTTTAGCTCTTCTAGCTTTGATAACTCTTCTACCGTTTTTAGTCGACATTCTAACTCTAAAACCATGTGTTCTCTTTCTAGGAGTATTGTGTGGTTGATATGTTCTTTTCATGTTAGTTTTCCTCTACATTCACTAATTAAGTTGCGGATTATAGTTAAACCTAACTTAAATCTTCATTAGTTTTATTATTGTTTAAGGGTAAAATAATAGTAAATTTTGCCCCTTTATACTTAATATCATCAATATAAAACTCGTCATTTTCAACTGTTATTTTACCATTTAAATGTTTTACTATAATTTCTTCACACATAAAAAGTCCTATTCCTGTTCCCTGTTCTTCGGCTTTTGTTGTAAAATATGGTTCAAAAATCCTATCTAGGATTTCACTTTCAATTCCACCTGCGTTATCATAAAATTTAATTTCTACAAAATCTTTTTTCTTTTTACAATCAATTTTTATATAACGCTTTGTATTTAATTTTAAAAGTTCATCACGAGCATTGTTGATAATATTTATAAATACCTGTATTAGCTCATTTTCTAAACTATTTATTCTTACTTCATCAATATCTTTTATAACATTTACATATTTACTTGTCAATTGTGCATCAACTAAATCAAATGTTTTTTCAAAAGTTCTTTTAATATTAAACTCTTCATAATCTTTTTGTGGTTTAAAAAAATCTCTAAAATCATCAATAGTTCTAGACAAATATTGAATTTGATTGTTTATTTTATCATATGAAGTTCTTTCTAACTCTAAATCCTCTTGTCCTAACTCTTTTTTTACCTTTAATCCTGTTACCATTGTAGAGATAGTTGAAAGTGGCTGTCTCCATTGATGAGCAATATTACCAAGCATTTCACCCATAGCTGCCATTTTTGATTGATGGGCTAGTATATTATCTTTTTTTATATTTTCATCTATTTTTCTTTTTATCTCAACTTTATATGATTCAAACTTATTTTCAAGAATAGATGAAATATAAATAAATATAACCAGTAAAATTAAAGTTATAAAAAAGCTTACTACTAATAGTTTAATTAGTGATTTATTATTAGCCTTTTTTAATAACTCTTTTTTTTCATTGATTTGCTCATGTAAATCATCCATATAAAAACCTGTACCAATAATCCATTCCCAGTTTTTAAGTCCAGCAACATAACTTATCTTTGATACATCTAAAGAACCATTAGGTTTTTGATTATGCACATAAGATATAAATCCACCATTAGCTTTTGCTAATTCAATCATTCTCTTTTGTGTTTCTTCATCATTTTTTGAGATACTTAAATCTTTTATATTTTTGCCAATAAAATCTTTTAAATAGTAACTTATATAATCTCCACTATAAGTTAAAGCAAAAAAGTACCCATTTTTTTTATATCGTAAATTTCTTATTGATTCTGCAACATCTTCTTTTAATTGTTCTTGCGCATCAATTATATATTCACCTGTTCCTATAAACCAATTAAAAGGTTCAAACTTTTTAAAGTAACCTAACTTTTTGTACTCTTTATTTAAGTCATTAGGTTTATTCCAATACCAACTATAATAAGTAGAATCTTGTGTTCTTAAAATTTTATTCATTTCTTGAAGTAAAAAAGTTCCTTTTTTATCTTGATAGTTCCATAAACTTTTATTTTCAAGTTCACTTTTCAGTGGATGTAAGATATTTACTCCATTCATTTCATAAATAAATAAATATCCTCTACTATCGTTGAATCTTACATCACGCAAGGAGTCTTTTATAAGTTTTTTTATTTCTTCTTCTGATTTATCTTGATTATTTTTATAAATTGATAAGGCTATATTATAAGCATTATCAACTTGTACTTTTATGTCTTTTTTAAGTCTGTTAAATGAGAGTTCTTTTTCATATAAAATAGTTTCAATTACTTTTTTAACTTGAAATTCTATTTCATCTTTGTTTATTTTAATATATTTATCTTCAAGATCTTTAAGTTCAGTTTCAAATCTATTTTGATTTTCACTATATAAAAAGATTGTAATTAAAAAAGAGAAAAGGATTATTAATACAACAGGTAAAAATTTTATTAAATTTACAATATCTTTTTCAGCTTTTAACATAATATAACTCTTTTTGCTTTTTTAAATTATAGCAAAAAAGAGTTATAAATACTGTTATAATATTTTAATTATTTAATATCAACTTTGATTTCATCATCTTGAATATCAAATGTAACTACAGAACCTTCTGTTATTTTATCTTCTAAGATTAAATCTGCCAATCTATCCTCAACAATTTCATAAATTGCTCTTTTTAAAGGTCTAGCACCATATACAGGGTCAAAGCCTACCTTTGCAATAAACTCTTTTGCTTTTTGTGTTAAAATTATTTCTATCTCTTTTTGTTCAACTTTTTTTCTAATAGCTTCAAATAAAATATCTACAATATTTGTAATTGCTTCTAAATTTAATTGTTCAAAAATAACAATGTCATCTAATCTATTTAAAAACTCTGGTCTAAAGTGAGATTTCAACTCATCTAAAACTTCTTTTTTTCTATTATCTTTATCACTTATTTCAATTATTTTAGAACTTCCAATATTTGATGTTAGAATTATTATTGTATTTTTAAAATCAACTGTAACACCTTTATTATCTGTTAATCTACCATCATCTAACACTTGTAATAAAATATTAAATACATCTGGATGTGCTTTTTCAATCTCATCAAAAAGTATTACACTATAAGGTTTTCTTCTAACAGCTTCAGTTAATTGACCACCCTCTTCATACCCAACATATCCAGGAGCTGCACCTATAAGTCTAGAGACTGCATGCTTTTCCATATATTCACTCATATCAAATCTAATAAGTGATTTTTCATCATCAAATAAAAATCTAGCTAAAGTTTTTGCCGATTCAGTTTTACCAACACCAGTTGGTCCTAAGAACATAAAAGAGCCTATTGGTCTTGATTCTTCACTTAATCCTGCTTTATTTCTTTTTATAGCTCTTGAAATAGCTTTTAATGCCTCATCTTGTCCAATTACATCTTCTTTTAAAACCGATTCAACTTTTAAAACTTTTTGCTTTTCACTATCAAGCATTTTATTTACAGGTATTCCTGTCCATCTAGACACTATACTAGCAATTGCTTCTTCATCAACAGAATTTCGAAGAAGAGTTCCTTCTTCTTGCATTCTTTGCCATTTTTCTTCATTCTCTTTTATTTTTGCTTCTAATGTTGGAATTTCACCATACTCAATTGAGGCAGCTTGCTCAAAATTAGATTCTCTTTTTGCAATTTGTGCTTTTGTTTTTAACTGATCAATTTTTGTTTTTAATTCACTTGTTGCATTAAAAGTCTGTTTTTCATTCTCAAATCTTACTTCTAAACTCTGTTTCTCTTCATTTAGATTTGCAAGTTCTTTTTCAATCTCTTCTAATCTTTGCTCATTTTTCTTTGATTTTTCCATCTTAAGAGCTTCTTTTTCAACATTTATTGTTTGAATCTCTCTTTTTATTTTAGATAGAGCAATTGGCTCACTTTCAATTTGCATTTTAAGTTCAGCTGCTGCTTCATCAATAAGGTCAATAGCTTTATCAGGTAAAAATCTATCTGTAATATATCGATTAGATAACTTAGCAGCACTAACTAAAGCACTATCATTAATTACTACATTATGGTGTGTTTCTAATTTCTCTTTTATACCTCTTAAAATCTGTAAAGCTTCATTTACACTTGGTTCATTTACATTTACAGGTTGAAATCTTCTTTGCATAGCTGCATCTTTTTCAAAATACTTTCTATACTCTTTAAGTGTAGTTGCACCTATTGTATGAAGTTCACCCCTTGCTAAACTAGGTTTTAAAATATTTGCAGCATCCATACTACCTTCACTAGCACCTGCTCCAATAATTGTATGAATTTCATCAATAAACAGAATAATATTTCCTGCTTTTTTAACCTCATCAACTACTTTTTTTAATCTATCTTCAAACTCACCTCTATATTTTGCTCCTGCTATTAAAGCACTCATATCTAAAGTTACTACTTTTTTATTCTGCAATGAAGTTGGAACATCTTTATTTACTATTCTTTGAGCTAAACCTTCTGCTATCGCAGTTTTACCAGTTCCTGGCTCTCCTAATAAAATAGGATTATTTTTAGTTTTTCTAATTAGAATTTGCATCATTCTATTAATTTGCTCATCTCTACCAATTACAGGATCAAGTTCTCCATCAATAGCTTTTTTATTTAAGTCAATTCCATATTTTTCTAAAGCCTCAAGATTTTCATCACTTGTAGCACTATCTATTGTACTACCTGCTCTCATAGCTTCTAATTGCTTTTTTGCATCTAGTAAGTTTATATATTTTCCTAATACATCTTTTAACACTTGTGATTCAAAATTAGAAATAAGCCAAGTATCAACAGCTATAAACTTATCACCGTTTTTTACCATTAAGCCTTCTGCATTTTCAATACTTGATATAAAATTTCTTGATAGTTTAATATTCTCTTTTGTCACACTTGAAACAGCTGGAAGTTTTGAAGCATATGATTTTGCTTCAAGTTCAATTGCTGCTTTGTCTATATTCATTTTATCTAATAATTGATTTAATACTGAATTTGTATTTGTTAATAATGCCCAAACAAAATGTATTACTTCAATTTCTTGATTCTTATTATGTAAAGCCAATGCTACTGAAGAGTCAATAGCCTCATGCATTTGATTTGTTAGTTTTTCAAATAATTTATTCATATTTAGCACTCCTTTAATTTAACTGCTAACAAAATTATAGCACTTGAGTGTATATTTGTCAAGTTAAATTGTATAGTCTAAAATTTGATTCTCTATTTCTGTTGGAATTAATATAGTAAAGTTAGTACCAGGATATACTTTTTCATTGATTAAAGTTTCATTATTCTTAACATTTATCGAACCTTTAAAATGCTCTGTAATAATTTGATGAGACATATATAGACCAATACCTGTACCTTTTGATTTATGTTTAGTAGTAAAATAAGGCTCAAAGATTTTGTCAATTATTGATTCGCTAATTCCTCCTGCATTATCAATAATCTCTATTTTGATATTTTTATTTTCTATTTTAGTAGTAATTTTTAAATTTCTAATTTCAATATTATTTAAAACAAATGCATCTTTAGAGTTGTTAATTAAATTTATTATAACTTGCATAAATTCACTTGGAACACCTTTTAAATATAAGTCTTTTTCAAAATTTAAATCAACATCAATTTCATTGTTTTTTAAGCTTGAACCAACTAATTTTAAAACTTTATTTATATATTCATTTAAATCAAACTCTTCAAGTACTCTATCTTTTTTAAAGAAGTTTCTAAAATCATCAATTGTTTTAGATAAATATTTACAGTTTTCTATTATGTTTTCAATACTAACATTTAACCTTTCATCAGTTAAAGAGTCTAACTCTTTTTCAAGTCTAATTCCACTTGCACAAGTTGTAATTACACTTAAAGGTTGTCTCCATTGATGAGCAATATTTCCTATCATTTCACCCATTGATGCCATTTTAGATTGTTGGAATAGCAATCTATCTTTTTGTTTTACATCAGTAATATCAATAACAGCTGTTAATCTTACTGTTTCACCTAAAAAGTTTAAAAGTTTACCTTGAACAAATACATTTATCTTTTCTTTATTTAATTTAATAAGTTCAACCTCATAAGGTTCTGTATCTTTTTGAAGATTTTTCTTTACTAAATTCCTATATTCAGGAGAAATAAAATCCATCATACTTTTACCTACAAAATCATTTTTATCTTTTGCTCCTAGTAATTCAATAGTAACATCATTAACATCAATAATCTTTGCATCTTTAGTTAAAACAATAGATTCTAAAGTTGAATTAAAAAGAGATTTAAAACTATCTAAAGACTCTTCTAAATACTCTTCTCTTTTATCAACTTCTTTTTTCATTTTATTAAAACTGCTTATAAGTTTATTAAACTCCAAATAGTTACTTTTTTCAAGATTTATACTGTAGTTACCATTTGCTATTTGTCTAGTTGTATCTTGTAGTTTATCAAATACACTAAAAATCTTTTTTGAGAATTTTAGTGATATGTAAATTGAAAGAAATGAAAAGACTATTATAGATAAAAAAGAGAGATACAAAGTACTCATTAAAAGATCAATCACTTTTGTGTAATCTTCTCTTACAACAACTTTCCAATTTGTCTTTTTAATATTTACATATGTTCCATATTGAGTTTTATTGCCTTTTATTGGATTAAAAGTAACTTGTTCATAGGGTTCAACTTTATTGATTAAACTTTCATAAACACCTGAATAGCTAGCATTAAATCTTTGTAATACCATATCATTTGCATCAGGGTTAATAATAATTGTTCCATCATTATCAAAAACTCTAATCATATGAGATTTATCAATATTTTTAAACCTTTTAATAAAATTTGAAACATCAGTAAACTTGATTAAAAAAACAAAAACTTTTTCTTTATGCATAAAACTGTAAGAGATTGAAGGTTCTTCATCAACACTTGATAAAAAAACACTTGACCAAAAAGTATCATTTTCATTTCGTATTTCTTTAAAATATCTTTTATTAGAATAGTCAAAGCCTTTATATATATTCAAGTTTTGTATGGCTGCAAAATTTTCTATGATTCCATCTTTACTTAATACTAAAACACTTGAAATATTTCTATCAATTTCCACAATATTATTGATAATACTACTATTAGTAAAATAGTTCTTTTTCAAATAGTTCTCTACTTTAATAGTATTATTTATAAAATTGTTTATCTCATACTCTACTTGTGTTAAAACTTGTTCTTGACTGTGATCTATACTATTTAATCTATTTTTATAAAGATTAAATGCAGAAAATACACCCATAACAATAATAATTGAAACACAAATAACTATGTATAATTGTGAAATCTCTTTTTTTAGACTTTTTTCTTTAATCATTTTATTTTTACAAACTCACCATTTTTTACTTCAAATGTATAATAACGCCTAACTACATCACCAAAATCATCAAATACTATAGTATCGATTAAACCATCAAAACTTTTTTGCTTTAGTAAATTTTCTTTGATTTGAGTATCATCACCTTTTTTTAGCATTTCGATTATTATTTGAGCTAATTCATAAGCTTTAGCTGCGTACATTGAAGGTTCTTGATTATATTTATGTCTATAGTTTTTTACAAAATTTTTATATTTAGGATTATTAGATCTTGGATCAAAATCAATGTTAAAAATAACCCCTTCAGAAGATTTTCCTGCATTTTCTAAAAATGACTTTGTCATAGCCCATTCTGCTAATGCAATTTTAGTCTTAATACCTTTAAGCCTTAAGTATTGAATAACCCTAGCTGAATCAACAGAGTTTGCACACATTAAAATCAAGTCTGGATTTGAAGTTGTAATATTTTTTACTAGTTGCTCTAAGTTTATATCAGTACTTTCAAAACTTAAAAGCTTTTCACCACCTTTATTTACAAAACTTTTTTCAAAATTAATTAAATAGTCTTTTGTATAAGTCTCATTATCAGGGTCATATAAACCATAAACTTTATTATACTGATTTTGTAAAATATATGAAGAGAAAGAATCAAATCTTAAAGGATTATTTGCCACATGAACCCTGAAAAACTGGTCGTCTTTACCTGTAAATTCATTACTAGCAGAAGCAGCTGATATCATAAACATATCTTTATGATTATTTATAATAGACATAGATACTTTTGACATCGTACTAGTTACATTACCTATTACTATTTTTATATCATTTTCAATAAATTCATTAACTATTTGCTTATTTAGTTGGGGATTTTTTTTATCGTCTTTAAAAATAATTTCAATATTTTTATTATTAATTTTATAATCAATCTCATCAAAGGCAAGAAGTACGCCATTCATCATTGCATTACCTAAAACAGAGTACTTAGAAGTCAATGCTCCTACAAACCCTATTTTAACTGTTTCACTTTGATTTGTTTTATAAAAGTAATATATTACTAGTATTATAAACAGAAAAAAAGCTATCAGAAACCTTGATATATTTTGCATATATAGCCCTTGTGAAATAAATAGAATATTATATAGTTTTTATACTGATTATCTACTATACTTACTTTTGATTATTTATTTTCATGCAAAGGTAGTTTTATAATAAAAGAACTACCCTCTCCTAAATCTTTATAAATTAGTTTGCCATCAGTATTATGCTCTATTATAATTTTTGACATATAAAGACCTATACCAGTTCCTTTACCCTCTTCTTTTGTAGTAAAATAAGGTTCAAAGATTTTATCTTGGAATTTTTTACTAATTCCACCCGCATTATCTTCTATTTTTACAATAGAAAAATCACCTTCTTTAAAAACATCTACTTTTATAATTTTTTCTTCTATTTTTGTTTGCTCAAAGGCATCTTTCGCATTATTTAGTATATTTAGTAAAGAATGATTAAACTCATTTGGGAAACCTTTAGTATAAATATTTTTATTAATATTTTTTACAATAGTTATTTCATGATGTTTAAATGTAGCTTCAATTAAAGATAAAGACTTATTAATAGCTGTATCTAAACTAAAAATTTGCTTGTCTTTATTTGGTTTAAAAAAATTTCTAAAATCATCTATAGTATTTGACATTTCAGAAGTTAAAAGATTTACTTTTTGTACAGAACGCTCCATAAAAGCATCATCTAATTCATTCATTTCATATGAAACTTTTATATTTTGCATAACTAAACCTAAAGCATTTAAAGGTTGTCTCCACTGATGGGCAATATTTCCTATCATTTCACCCATAGCAGCTAATTTTGATTGTTGTAATAGTAATTGTTGTTGTTCTTCTTTTTCTTTTAAAGCATTAAGAACTTTTTTTTCTAAGTCTTTATTTAGTTCTAATAATTGTTTATTGATTCTGTTTGCTTCAAATATTCGTCTAATTGCAAATATAGTAGAGATAACACCTGAGATAATAAGAAGTAATAAAAGTTCATCTAATTCATACTCTTCATGAGTTTCAAGATAAGCTATCAAACTTTCAAAAGCATCAAATGAAGAGAATATTAACCATAATGAAATGATAACAAGGGTTGAGATTAAAAACTCTTTTTTAGCATTAAGATTATCTATCATTTTTATCCTTTAAAAAAACAATAAATTATATACTTTTTATACTAATTTTTTACTGTTTTAAACTCCATTACCACTTCTAAACCATAAAGTCTTTTATTATTTATAGTAAATGTATTGTTAGAAACTTTGATATTTGCTTTCATATGTTTAGTTATTATATAGTGTGCCATATAAAGTCCTATACCAGCACCTATTTTCTTTTCTTTCGTAGTAAAATAAGGTTCGAATATTTTATCAATTTCTGTTTTTTTAATTCCTAAGCCTGAATCATTTATTTTTAATATAACTTTATTTTTATGTAATTTCGTCTCAATTAAAATATATTTATCTTCAACTTTTGAGTTTATGATTGCATCAATTGAATTATCCAATAAGTTAAAAACTACTTGGGAAAGTTCATTTGAATAGCCTTCTATAAATACCTCTTTTTCTTGATGTTTTTGAATTAAAGTTATTTCATTTTTTAAAAGTATTGGTTCTATAAATACAAATGAAGCATTTAAACTTTTTATCAAATCAAAGTTTTCTGAACTTTTTGAGAGTTCAAAATATCTAGAACACCTATCAATTATTGATGATAATTCTTTTGTTGTTTTATTTATTTTATCTAAACCTAAAAGTAACTCTTCATCTTTTAATACATTTAACTCTTTTTCAAGTTTCATACCTGAAGATAAAACACTAATTGTAGATAAAGGCTGTCTCCAATGGTGGGCAATATTTGTTAACATTTGAGCGATTGAAGAGAGCTTTGATTGTTCCATAATTAATCTATTTTGTTCTTTTAAATTTGTAATATCTAAAAAAAGAGAAATTCTTAAACTTTCATTTTCTAAAGTAATTCCTTGATCTTTTGCAAGAACATATATGCTTGAATTATCTTTTTTTAAAAGTTTAAACTCTTTTGCATTTTCAATATCTAAACCTTTATTAAAACACTCATTTAATAGCTTTTTATATTTTGTAGGGACAATTTCGAAAACTTTTTTATTTTGTAAATCTAATTTATCTTTATATCCAAGTATCTTAACTGCTGATTCATTTACAATTAGACATTTGTCTTTATTGTGAATAATAATTCCTTCCATAGTTGAATCAACAAGTTTTTTGAAATTTTCAAGATTTTGCTTTAAAAAATTCTCTCTTTTATTTATTTCCAATCTCATTTTATCAAATGATTTAATAAAACTATTTAGTTCATGAAAATCTGTATAATCAACACTTGTTTGATATTCGCCATTTGATATATTTCTAAATTGCTTTTTAAACCTATTTAATTTAATAAAAACTCTTTTTAAATATTTGTTTATTATAAAAAACATAAACACTACAAATAGAAAAATGATACTACAAAAAGGAATAACAACTTTCATAATATAACTTTCTAAAAGATTAATATTCTCCCTTAAAACAAGTTTCCAATTTGTTTTTTCAATAGTTGTATACATACCATAATCAATAGAACCAAGACAAATATTATTAAACTTTGTTAAGATAAACTCCTTTTGTATGTTTATCAATTTGGTAAAATACTCATTAGTTGAAGCATCAAATTCAATTGTTTTTTCTTTAGGTAAATCATCATTTATTATAAACTTACCATTTGAATCAAACAGTCTTATCATTGAACTTGAATCACTATTTTTAAAGTTTTTAGTAAGAGCAGAGATTTTTTTTAAAGATATTAAAAAAACAAAAGTTTCGTTTTTTATGTTAAAACTATATGCAATAGAAGGTTCTTTTTTAAAAGAAAAGTATATTAAGTCTGACCAGTTATTCTTAGTAAGTTTTATTGTATTGTTTTCTATTTTGTCTAAAAAAACCAAATGTATATCAGTTTTTGAATATATTTTTTTAACTTTTTTATTTGAATCTAAAATTAGTATGGTTGAAATTTCATCATTAGTATTTAAAATATATTCTAAACTAACTTCATTATGTTTTACATAAGAAGCTAATTTTTCAATTTTATTTAGAAAATCATTGATTTGAAATTTTACACTTGTAAGAATCTCTTTTTGTGAGTGTTGTGTATATTCGTATTTGAAATTAAAAAATGAGAAAATTGTAATTGATAGAATTACACTTGAAAAAAATAAACTAAGAATAATCACTATAGTAAAAATACTCTTTTTTAAGCTTTTAATTTTAGGCAAGATATAACCTTCTATCTTATTTTTCTTGATGTATATTATAATATTTTTACTTAGTAAAAAATCTAATTATTATAATTTAAACAAATAAAATAAATATTTATAAAACACATTAAAATTATTTATTCAAGTATAATTTTTTTTTAGATATATTCAGAAAAAAATATTGGATATAAAATGTTATGTGGAATTGATGAAGCAGGAAGAGGACCTATCGCAGGGCCTTTAGCAGTAGCTGGTGTAATACTTATAAATGAAATAGAAGATTTAAATGATTCAAAAGTTTTAAGTGAGAAAAAAAGAGAGTTATTATTTGATAAAATCATAAAAAATAGTAATAATCACATAGTTTTAAAAAGTGCAAAAGAGATTGATGAAAAAGGTATAAGTGCATGCCTAAAAGAGTCAATTTTAGAGATAATGGACAAATTATCACAAAATGCAAGTGAGTTTTTAATGGATGGAAATACATCTTTTGGAATAACTACTTTACAACATAAAATTAAAGCAGATGCAACAATAAAAGAAGTAAGTGCAGCTTCAATTTTAGCTAAAGTATCAAGAGATAGATATATGTGTGAAATAGCTTCTAAATATCCAAATTATGATTTTGAAAAACACAAAGGTTATGGAACAAAAGCTCATGTAGAAAAAATTAAAGAGTATGGAAGAAGTGAAGAGCATAGATATACTTTTAGACTAAAAGCATTAGGTGAAGAAAAGTTAGGAGTTCAAAAAAGCCTATTTTAGGCTATTTTGAAACCTCACCTATTCTATTTTCAATAGATTTGATTTTTGTTTCTAATCTATTTTCATATCCTTGTCTTATATCAAATTTTAAAGTTGCATAAACTCTATTGCAACCTAATTCTTCAAGTTTTTCATAACATTTTTGAGCTACTTGCAAAGCTTCTGAGATTTTATTTGTTTCTATAAGTGTTGCCATTGCTGTTAACTGATAAGGGTATCCTGAATTTTTAATAATTTTAACTACCTCAGATACATATTCACTTTTACTTTCACTTTGATCTGTAGGAAACATACTCATTTCTAATAATACTGACATTCTATTGCCTTTTAAATAATTAATATATCAACAATAAATTGTATCTATTTTTATTTAAATAATTCTTTTTAGAAAGTATATATTTTATATACTTTTTTACTTGTATTTTAAAATATATTTGATATGATTAAATATTAATAAAAGGAGAAATAATATGCAAATAGATGTATCTGCAGAAGTGATTTTATCACAACTTGGATATTCAAAAAGTGATGCTTCAATGAAGCAAGCTGAAAAAATGATGTCTGTTACAAACAACTTTGATAAGTTTTCAAAACATATCTTTTCTTTAAATGACCATTTAAAGAAAATGAATGCATATGTTGGACTATCAAATAAAACTGATTACTTAAAAATTAAATGTGATGAAAACGATGCAAAAGAGATTCTTGAAGAGTTTCATGAAGAAGTTTCACACTGGGCAAATAAGTACAATGTAAAACTTCAACAATTAGATCAAAAACCTATTTATTACATATTAGGAACTCACTAAAAGATCTTTCTATAAAAGTGACAATAAGGCACCTTCTGGTGTCTTTCATAATAGTCTTGATGATACTCTTCTGCTTCATAGAAATGAACTACTTCATATAAACTTGTAGCAACTTGAAATCCCTTTGATGTTAATTTACCAATTAACTCTTCACTAATTGTTTTTTCTTCTTCATCATTATAAAAAATTGCTGATAAATATTGACTTCCTATATCTGGACCTTGTCCATTTGTTTGAGTAAAATCATGTGTTTCAAAAAACTGTATTGCTAGCTCTTTAAATGTAACCTCTGAAGAATCATATTGTACTTTTACTACTTCTAAGTGACCTGTTTGTCCTGTACAAACACTTCTATAATCAGGGTTTGGCATATGTCCACCCATATAACCTGATATAGCTGATTTAACACCTTTAAAGTTTTCAAAAAAATACTCTGTACCCCAAAAACAACCACTTGCAAAATATGCGTCTTTTATTGCCATATAAGTAACCTTTTTTAGTAAAATTATAGAATATGATAGCTTTAAAGGCTTGATAAAAAGCTTTTAATTATATATTTAGCATTAAATACTATAATATAACATGTATTATCACATATAAATTTTATATAATTAATTTGAATAGATTATTTACCAACTAAAGAAGGTTGATATGGCACAATTAATAAAAAAGAATCTATGGGCACTTTTTATTTTTATAACACTTATAGGTTTTACTATTTTATTAACAATTATTTTTACTCTTGCAAATCAAACAATAGAAAAATATAAACAAGAACAAGAGAATATTACTGTTATTACTGCTAATAGTTTTAAATCTTTATTTAATCAATATGATATGCTAATAGATGTAATAGCAACTAATCTAAAACAAAAAAGTTTAAATGCAAAACTTTTTTCAAATAAAATCAAAAAAAACAATCCTGCAATTTCACATATAACTATTGTAAAAAGTAATATCAATAAAAATACAAATCTTATTATAAAAAGAACTATATATAATAAAGAGCATAAAAAAATAGTAGTACCTCTTTCAAAAACTATAAATATTGAAAATAACTACTCATATGAGATTACAATATTTTTGGATATTCAAAAAGCCTTTGGCTTTTTTGTAAATAACCATAAATCAAATGAAAAGCATGATACATTTTTATTTAGAAGTGAAGATAGATACTTCCAATTTGCTCAGAAAAAAGATTTTTTTAATAAAGAGATTTACGACTTACAAATACCTATTGAGCTTGTAAACAAAGGTATTGAGCTAACACAAGAGAAATATGATTTAAGTATTAATTATATAATGGAAAATGAAATTCCAGTAACAATAAAAACGCAAGATAAAAGAAATGTGTTTCATTCAAGTATTTACCTAAATAAATACAAACTTTGGGTTGTAACACAAATGCCTTTTAAAAAAATAGAAAAAGAGTTAATTGAAAAAGCAGTTTTCTTAACAGTTTTATTTATGATTATATTAGGAGTAATCTACTATTTATTTAAACTTATACATAAAGAAGAGAAGAAAAAACAAGAAGCTTTATTCTATCAAGCAACACATGATAATTTGACAGGTATTTTTAATAGATATTATCTACAAAATATAAAAAACTTAGATGATAAATACTCTTTAATCTTTCTTGATTTAGATAACTTCAAAAATGTAAATGATAACTTTGGGCATTTAGTAGGTGACCAATTATTAAAAATGATTACAAACAGAGTTTTGACTTTAATAAATAGTAAAACTGATAAATTTATTAGATATAGTGGAGACGAATTTTTAATCATAACAAAAGAGACTTCAAAAGAAAAACTTGATATTTTTGCACAAAAACTATTAGAACTGATTTCAAAACAGTTTCATATAAATCAATATACTATTAACACAAGTGTAAGTATTGGTATTGCTATAACAAAAGACAAAAAAACTGATTTAAGAGAGATGATTATAAATGCCGATATGGCAATGTATAATGCAAAAAAAAGAAAAAACTCTTGCACTTTTTTTGAAGAAGATATAAAAAGTGAGTTTCTAAAAAAAGCTCTATTAGAAAATGAATTAAAAGCCTCTATTAACTCTGATGAATTCTTTATGATGTATCAACCTCAAATGGATAATCAAAATAGATTATATGCCGTAGAAGCATTAGTTAGATGGAATAATAAGAATCTTGGATTTGTTAACCCTGAAATATTTATAAAATCAGCAGAAGATACTGGTGTGATAAATATTCTAGGTGACTTTATAATCAATACTTCTTTAAAAGAAATAAAAGAGATTCAAAACAAAACAGATTTACCAATAGGATTATCTATCAATATTTCTGCAAAACAATTTATGGAAAAAGAGTTTTTAGAAAAACTATTTGTTGCCATAAAAAACAATGGTTTTGATACTAATTTACTTACATTAGAAATTACAGAAAGCTTATTTATAGAGAATGTAGACCATGTTATTGAAATATTAGAGATTCTTAAAAGCAAAGGAATAAAAATATCTTTAGATGATTTTGGAACAGGGTATTCATCACTTAGCATATTAAAAAAGCTTCCTATCCATGAATTAAAGATTGATAAAAGTTTTGTTGAAGATATTTTAGATAAAAAAAGTAGTGAAAAACTTATAAAAACCATAATCTCAATAGCAAAAGAGTTTGATATGAAAATAGTTGCTGAAGGAATTGAAACTATTGAGCAAAAATCACTTTTAACAAAACTAAAATGTGATTTAAATCAAGGTTACTATTTTAGTAAACCTCTAAAAAAAGATGATTTAGAAGAGTATATCAAAAATAGATATACCCTTTAATATTTATTTCTTCTCAAAATTTAATGATATTGAATTTACACAATGTCTTGTATTTTTAGGAGTAAAACCCTCACCTTCAAAAACATGTCCTAAATGTCCGCCACATGAAGCACAAACAATTTCAACTCTTCTACCATCTGCATCAGGTACTCTTTTTACCGCACCTTGTATTTCATCATCAAAACTAGGCCATCCGCATCCTGAACTAAACTTATCTTCTGATTTATATAAAGCTGCATTACACTTCTTACATGTAAAAACTCCTTCTTCATAAAAATCATTATATTTACCAGAAAAAGGATATTCTGTACCTTTATTTTCTATTACTCTTTTTTCTTCATCTGTAAGGTTATTATATGCCATTTTTAAATCCTTATGAAACTATAAATTTTTTACTAATAATTACTTTATTATCATAAACTATTTTGCCTTCGAAGACATCACCTATTTTAAATTCCCCTACACCTTTAGGAGTACCTGTCATAAGAATATCTCCATCTTCAAAAGATGCAAAAGTTTTAAACTCATCAATAATCTCAAATGGTTTATTTATCATCAAAGGAACACCACCTTTTTGAACTATATTATCATTTATTAAAAGCTCAATTTCTAATTTTGATAAATCCCCATCAAAACTAACAAAATCAGAAAATACTGCTGATTTATCGAAAGCTTTTGCTCTCTCCCATGGTAAACCTTTTGCTTTTAGTTTAGACTGTACTTCTCTTAATGTTAAATCTAATCCAAATGCAACAGCTGAGATTTTATTTTCTTCAATTAAAAAAGAGATTTCAGCTTCATAGTGACAAGAATTATGCCCCTTTGGAAATACTAAACTATCTGAAATAGCTGAGTTAGGTTTAATAAAAAAAACCATTTCATCAGGTGTATCATTATTTAATTCAGCAATATGCTCAGTATAATTTCTACCAATACATACAACTTTTGACGGAAATATTTTTTGTTCTTGTAAAATAATACTATTCATTTATATTTAACCTTTATTATTTAAATCTTTTAACTTATGTTTTGAGTATTTTGTATTTGATTTTTCATACCAAAAAATTGATTTTTTTATATCTTTTTCTATTCCTAATCCATTCTCATATAAATAGCCTAACCAAGACATAGAGTAAGTACTACCTAAATTTGCAGACTTTTCAAACCATAAAAATGCTTCTTTATAATCTTTTTCAACTGCATATCCTTTAGCATAAAAGTAGCCCAATTCTGACATACTAAATCTATCATTTAATAAAGCACTTTTTTTATAAAGTTCAAATGCTTTTTCATAGTTTTGCTCTACAGCAATCCCTCTTTTATAGTAGTATGCTAATTCTCTTAAAACTAAAGGATCTTCTTTGTTTAAAGAAAACTTTGAAAAGTATAAAAAAGCTTTTGAATAATCTTTATTTACACCTAATCCATTATGATAAATTAATCCTAAATGTTTTAAAGAATCAAAATCATTGTTTTTTTCTAGTTTTTCTAAATAGACTAATGCATTTTTATAATCATTTTTTTGTAGATAAATATTAGATAGTTTTTTGATAGAAGTAAAATCATTATTTAAAGCTTTCTTTCTTAGGCAATTAACTTTTTCATCAAAAGATGCTAACTCTTCACAAATAACAACTTTAACTTTTTTTGGAATTTCTACTTTTTTTTCTTCTTTAATTTCTTTATTCTCTTCATTGGCTTTTAAAATAATCTCTTTTTCATTTTTTAAAGAACAAGCCGAAAAAAACAAACATATCAATACTAAAAAAAAGTTTCTCATTTATACTCCTATTTTAAACAAAAGTATTTTATCTAAAAATACTATTATTTAAATGAAGAGTATAGATATTAATATTTTTCTAGTAAATCATTAATAATTACTGAAGTAATTCCCCAAATTACCTCATCATCATATTTATAAACCCAAATTTTATGTCTTTTGTTTCCCCAAGGCTTTTTATATGTATCTGGCAAACCTAACTCTTCGACAGGGAAAAGTATCTCTTTTTCACCATCTTCATTAACTTTAAAAGGTTGTATCTCGTGTGATAAAGTATACTCTAAAGCTTCTGTTTCTTTAAAGAATTTCAATGGAATCAATAAAGTCTTTTCAACTTCATTTTTATCAATATTCATTGTTTTTAAAGCTCTTTTTTTAACAATTGCAACAAAAGACTCAATAACAGCACCAATTGGAGCAACATAAGAATCTAATTGCCCAATTATTTTTATATCTTTAGACTCTATTCCTAACTCTTCATATGTTTCTCTTAAGGCAGTTTGTTCAAAGTTTTCATCAATTCCTTCTTCAAACTTTCCGCCAGGGAAACAAATATCTCCACCTTGTCTAATGTGTGCTGCTCTTTTTTGAAATAATAAATGATACTCACCTTTAATCTTAACAAGGGGAATTAATACAGCTGAGTTAAAAAATCTATCTCTTCCTAATACACCTGGTGTTTCAGGCATATTAGAAACTAATTGTTTTAAATCATCTTTTTTCATATCTAACTCTTTATAGACTTAATAGCTTCAATCATAGTTTTAACTATTTTTCTTAAATCTTCTTCTTTTATAGTATAAGCTACAATCGAATAAATCAACTTTCCAAAAGGTCTAATCCAAACACCTTTAGAAACACAATAATCTTGAATAAATTGTGCATGGGAATCATCTTTTAATTCAATTACACCAATCGCACCTATATTTCTAATGCTTTTAATAATCTCTATATCTTTAGCATTTTCTAATTCTTGAGAAAAAATATTTTGTATATTTAAAACCTTTTCTTCCCAATTTGTTTGCTCTAAAAGATTCAAACTCTCAATAGCAACACTACATGCAAGAGGATTTGCCATAAATGTTGGTCCATGCATCAAAATACCTAGTTTTGAATCACTTATTGTAGTTGATACTTTTTTAGAAGTTAACATAGCAGCCATTGTCATATAACCACCTGTTAGACCTTTTCCTATTGTCATAATATCAGGCTTAATATCTGCCCACTCACACGCGAACATTTTACCAGTATGACCAAAACCTGTTGCAATTTCATCAGCAATTAATAATACATCATATTTATCACAAAGTTCTCTAGCTTTTTTTAGGTATGTGGGATTATAAATTCTCATTCCACCTGCACCTTGAACAATTGGTTCTAAAATAAATCCAGCTAAATCCTTATAGTGTAATTTCATGTTTTTTTCTAAATCTTCAATTGCTTCTTTGCAATCTGCATCAAAACCAATATTTGGAGTTTTTGTAAATACATGTTTTGGAAGGTATGAGCCATAAATAGAATGCATAGAGTTATCTGGGTCACAAACACTCATGGCAGCAAGAGTATCACCATGGTATGCATTTTGTAAAGCTAAAAACTTATATTTTTTTAATCCTTTAGCTTCTTGATATTGTATTGCTGTTTTTAAAGCAACTTCAACAGAAACAGAACCACTATCACATAAAAAAACACTATTTAAACCTGTTAAATCTACTAATTTTTTAGATAAAACAGCTGCATTTTCATGTGCTAAACCACCAAACATTATATGGGGCATAATTTCAACTTGTTTTTTTAAAGCTTCATTTAATTGTGGGTGATTATAGCCATGAATAGCACTCCACCAAGAGCTCATAGCATCAATAAGTTCTTCTCCAGTTGATAAAAAGATTGAAGTCTTATCTGTTCTCTCAACGGGAAGTAATTTAGTTCTTGAAGGCAATGAATTATAAGGATGCCAAACATGTTCTTTGTCAATATCTAACCAATTCAATAAAAATCCTATTATTTAATATTAAATTGATTATATCCTAATCCAAATTATCATCATATAATATTACACTAAATTCAGCACCTTTATGTTTCTGATTTTTATATTCAAACTTTTTATTTGTAACATCAATTAAACCATTCATATATTTAGAAATGATTTGATCACACATATAAAGCCCTATTCCCGTACCTGTTGAGTTATGCTTAGTTGTAAAGTATGGTTCAAAAATTTTATCCATAATTTTTGGTTTAATTCCACCTGCATTATCTCTAATTTTAACTACTGTTTTATTTTTTCTTTTTTTAACTTCAACAAAAATTACTCTATTTTCTTCAATATTTGAAACTAAAGCGTCTTTCGCATTATTTAAAATATTAATAAATACTTGAATAAATTCTGTCTCATGACCTAGAATCTCCACATTCTCAAGACTTCTTATAACACTTATCTTCTCTTGTTCAAATTTTGAGTTTAATAAATTAATAGTTTTCTCTAAAGTATCAGCAATATCAAATAAAACTTTTTCATCTTGAGGCTTAAAGAAATATCTAAAATCATCTATTGTATGAGATAAATAATTAGATGAATTTATAATACAATCAAGAGTATCAAAGAAAAATTTATCATCTAAATCATTTACTTCTTTTTTAACTTTTATTCCACTTGCACCTGTACTAATTACAGATAATGGTTGTCTCCATTGGTGAGCAATATTTTCAAGCATCTCTCCCATCGCTGCCATTTTAGATTGTCTTGCTAGAAGTCTATCTTTTTTAAGATTTTCCTCTACTTCTTCTTTAATTCTTTGCTCTAATGTTTCATTTATTTTTTGCAGTTCTTGAGTTTTTTCTTCAACTTTTTTATTAAGCTTTTCATTTAGTTTTTTTAATAAATTTTGTCTATAAAGTAATAATGCAATTAAAATAGCAATAACTAAAACTATTTTAAATAAAAGTGAGTAATCAAACTCTTTTTCATATTGAATATAAACCCATTTATTACTAAGTTTTTCAACTTTTTCTTCATCTAAAGTATTTACAAACTTACTCATTATTTCATAAAGAGTAATATCATCTTTTTTTACACCAACTCTTAAATTGATTTTTTCATCAATCTTACCAGAAATTTTTATTTGAGATAGTAAATCTTTTTGCATTACATGCCATGCTCTACCCATTGAAGTAATTACACCGTATAGTTCATTATTATTTACTAGTTCTAAACCTTCATTAAGATTAGGCACTTTTATAAAATCAATATTAGGGTATTTTGGTTTTAAAGTTTCATATAATGAAAAACCTTCTGGAATACCAACTTTAACACTCTTTAGACTCTCTAAATTCTCAATAAATGGTTTATCATCTTTAGTCATTAAAACAGTTGGAATATCCACATAAGAGTTTGTAAAATTCATAAATGATTTTC
Organism: Arcobacter pernae; assembly: GCF_049472135.1. Lineage (NCBI taxonomy): Bacteria > Pseudomonadati > Campylobacterota > Epsilonproteobacteria > Campylobacterales > Arcobacteraceae > Arcobacter > Arcobacter pernae. The sequence goes on along the minus strand of NZ_JBMOVV010000012.1, from coordinate 22,972 downwards.
TATCTTGCGTAAGTTGTGTAGTTGGTATAATATCACACTTTTTGCTTCTGATTAATTCTAAACTGTGATTAATATTTTGAGCTTTTATATATGTAAAAGGTATTTTTATTTTCTCTTCAAATACTTTTATAAAATCTGCTGTAGCACCTAAAATCTGATTATTTTTAAAATCACTATATGGCATAGCATTTTGAATAATACAAGTTTTGATTGACTCTTTATTTTTTAAGTATTCTTTTTCTGTTTTAGTTAATAAAAGTTTATCATCTTCAAAATATATGAAATCTTCAAAATCTATTACATTTTTTGTTAATCCCATAATATTGTATAAATCATAAATTCTTTGTAGTTTCTCTTTTTTGATATGTCCTAATTTCTTAGTATTAAAATAAGATAGTTTCTTTAACTCTTTACCTTCATAAATAAGCTCTTCCCTTGAAAGTTTTTGAGAGTTGTATTTCTCTAAAATCAACTCAACACTCTCTTCTATATTAGAATAAGCATATTCCCAACCTTTTAAAGAAGCATTTTTAAAAGCTATAACAGTATCTAAATCATTTTGAATCATAGATTTGCTAGTAAAAAGCAAATCACTGTACATATCAAATCCAAATTTTTTGGGATCAAATACATTATATTCTATACCTTTTTGTTGTAATTCAAAAGGTGATTTTGAAATATATGCTGATATTACATCTGTATTTTTATTAATTAGGTCATTTATATTATGAGTATGTTTTATAAAGTTAAGCTCTTCAAGTCTAACATTTTTAGATCTAATCATAGCTTTCAATGATACTTCACTAGCATCATCAATAGTAGTCATTATAGTTTTATTTTTAAAATCTTCAATACTATGAATTCCAGAATCTTTGGTACTTACTAAAATAAGTGGCGTTGATTGGAAAAGCGCATATAAAGCTACAATATCTGCACCTTTAGATTTATCAAGAATTAAAGTTTCTCTACCTACAGCAAAATCAAACTTTTCTGATGCAACATCATTTGGAATATCTAAACCAAACTCAAAAGGTTTTATGGTCACATCTAAACCAGCTTCTTCGTAAAAGCCTTTGTTTTTTGCCATATAATACCCAGCAAATTGGAATTGGTCAAACCAAGATAACTGAATAGTAACTTTCTTCAATTCCTTGGAAAACAGAATATTTTGAGAAATAAAAAAGATAAAAATAAAATAGAATACTCTTTTAAACATATACAATCCAACTTTTTTTCTTGAAGAAAGCATTATAACAAATAATGTTTAGTTTATCTGCCTAAATTAGGGAAATAGTATCAATTTTTCAAAAAAATATAAATAAAAAAATTTATTAAGTATATAAATAACATATCATTTTTTTATCATACGATTTAAATATACTATTAACAAAAAATTAGGAGTATTTTCAATGGAACATCAAGACTTAGAGCTTAAACATATAGCAACTGTTGAGGATAAAAGATATTTTATTTCTACAATTAAAATGCACGTAAGACACTCTTGGCTAAATCAACACAACAATGTTTTTGTATATGAAACAATGATTTTTAAAAAAGAAGATGGAAAAGTAATTTACCATGAGCCTGTATACAATAAAAGATACAATAGTTATGAAGATGCAATTAATGGTCATCAATATGCTGTTGAAAATACATCAAATATAATCAAAGAAGGTATTCTTTGCTAAATTCATAGGTTTAACCTATGAATTTATAAAAAAACTACTATTAAATAACCTGCTATAAAAAGCCATAAAAATAGAATAAATGCCAATATAATAGGTTTAATTCCAACATCAATAATCTCTTTTAATTTAGTATTATATCCCAAAGCAAACATAGCCATAGCTAATAAAAATAAATCAATCTCATTAATTATATTAATTGTAGCCGAACTTAAAAGATTTAAAGAGTTAAACATAATAACTACTATAAATAAAATGGCAAACCAAGGAATTAAAACTTTTACTTTCTCTTGCTTTTTATTTACAAAAGTTAAAGCAATAAAAATTAAAAAAGGTGCTAAAAGCATAACTCTAATCATTTTAGTAACTACTGCATTATCTGCTACTAATTCACTATTGATACTATTTGCAGCACCTACAACATGTGCTACTTCATGTAGTGTTCCACCTAGAAAAATAGCCATTTTATACTCATCTAAAGATAATAGATTCATATTATAAATCATAGGATACAAAAACATTGAGATTGTTCCAAATAAAACTACAGTAGAAATAGCAATACTAGTTTTATAAGCTTTATTTTTCAAAACTGCTTCTGTTGCTAAAACAGCTGCTGCACCACAAATTGAACTTCCAGCACCAATTAAAATAGCAATTTGTTTATCTATTCTTAAAAACTTAACGCCTATTATATATGAAATAAAAAAGGTACTTATTAATATAATCAAAGCATATAAAAATGCATCAAACCCTACATCATATAAATCTTGAAATGTTAATCTAAAACCATAAAGAACAATAGCAAATCTAAGTAGTTGCTTAGTACTAAATAATAAGCTATTTTTAGATTCTATAAAATTGTATTTAGTAAAAATATTTGATAGTACCATTCCAAATATTATTGATATTATCAAAATAGAAAAACCTAAACTCTCTAAAAATGATATTTTAGAAATAAAAAAACAAATTAATGTAAATAGAAAAATAAAAAACATTCCCTTATAAAATTCAAAATCTTTTAAATAAAGCATTAAAACTCCTTTTAATCTTGACCTAATTATAAAGGTTTATTTTTAATTTGTAAAATTAATTAATTTTGCTATAATTATAAAAAAATTTTATAGGATTTAATTTGATAACAATAAAAGAGCTAGATATATTTTTTAAACTTTGTGAAGATTCTCATATATCAAATCTAGCAAAACAAATAAATATGACACAAGCAGCAATTTCTTCAAGTCTTAATTCTCTTGAAAAAAAACTTGATGAAAAACTATTTGATAGAGTTGGGAAAAGGCTTGTGTTAAATGAAAGAGGAAGATTATTTAAAGAGTACTCATATAGTCCATATTTAGAGCTATTATATAGCACTGAGCTATTTAATAATGAAAAACTAAAAGGAAACCTAAAAATCGCTTCAAGTAAAACTTTTAACTGTATTGATTTATCTTTATATGTATATGATTTTATTTCTAAACACAATGTTCAAATCACAAAACTTTCAAGTAATACTAAACAGATTATTCAATCTATCGTTGATTCAAGTATTGACATAGGATTTATTGAAAATGAATTTAATGACCCGCATATCATAAAAGAAAAGCTAAGTAATGATGAACTTATTGTTGTAACTGCTAATGAGAGTTTAAAAGAAAAAGACTACTTTATTGATGAGCTTTATGAAATGAACTGGATATTAAGAGAAAAGGGTTCAGCAACTAGAGAAATATTTTTAAATAAAATTCCTGATGCCTCAAATATTAATATAGCCATGGAGATATCAAACTTTGATGAAATAATCAAAATTCTACTACACGACAAAAATAGTATAACTTGTATCTCAAAACTTGCTATTCAAAAAGAGATTGAAGAAGGAAAACTATTTGAACTTGAAATGAAAAATATTGATTTCAAAAGAGAACTATTTATGATATATCATAGAGATAAATATAAAAGCAAACTATTTTTAGAGTTTAGTTCTTACATAAAAGAGTGTTTTTATAAAAACTTTGATCATTAATTACAAAATAATTACGGTTACAAAATGGTAACATAAAAATACATATTTATTAAGTAATAAATTGTCATTATTCCACGAACATAATTTTAAAGGATATATATGACATTTATTCCCGTTTCAACACAACTTTTACAAGCTGTAAAATCAGACAATGTAATGAAAGTTGAAGAGCTAATTTTAAACTCTGATTCAAAAAGAGAATTGATTAAAGAACATGTTTCTATAAATGGTGAGGAATCACTTTTAAATCTTTTACCAAAATTTAGAAGTAGAGGTTTAGTTTTAAATATTCAAGCATTGTTAGATAGTTAAGAGTGAGGAGTTTCTTACTCTTAGAGTTGTCAAAAGAAAGATTCAAAAGAACCTTTCTTTAACTATTAATGTAAGAAGTGTCTAACACCTGTAAAGTAAAGTGCCATACCGTGCTCATTTGCAGCTTCGATAACTTCGTCATCTCTTACTGAACCACCTGGCTCGATTACACATTTTACACCAGCTGCTGCTGCTGCGTCAATAGAGTCTCTAAATGGGAAGAATGCTTCAGAAGCTAGAACTGAACCACTAACATCAATACCCATATCTTCTGCTTTTCTAAGTGCTGCTTTTGCTGCATCAACTCTAGAAGTCATACCCATACCAATAGCTACAACTGCTGAATCTTTTACATAAACAACACAGTTAGATTTAGTACCTGCTGCAACTTTTACAGCAATTTCCATATCTTTTTTCTCTTGTTCAGTTGCAACTCTTTCAGTTTTTAATTCAGCATTTTTAACTTCATCCTCACCTACTACATCAGAGTCTTGGTAAACAAATCCACCATCAACAATCTTAAAGTTAAAGTCATCATTTGCTAAGTCAAGTTTTTGTGTACCTTGCTTAAATAATTTTAATCTTTTTTTCTTGTTGAACTCTTCAATTGCTTCTTCTGTAAAATCAGCAGCAAATACAACTTCTAAGAAGATTTCATTCATCTTAGCAGCTAATTGTCCATCAACAACACCATTAACAGCAACTACTCCACCAAATGCAGATACAGGGTCACATTTTAAAGCTTCAGTATAAGACTCTAATAATGTATCTTTAATAGCAAATCCACATGGGTTACCATGTTTTACAATACATACAGCATTGTCATCACCAAAGTTAGCAGCAATTTTTGCAGCTCCTGAGATATCACCCATGTTATTAAATGAAGCTTCACCTTTTACAGGGATGAACTTTTCAGATAAGTGCTTATCAAACTCATATAATGCACCTTTTTGATGTGGGTTTTCACCATATCTAGTATCAAATACTTTTTCACCAACGATGAATTGTTTCTCACCCATTCCACCATTGAATCTTTTATTCATGTAGTTAGCAATCATAGAGTCATAAGCAGCTGTATGCTCATAAGCTTTAATCATCATATTTCTTCTAAATTCAACTGTATTTGTATCATTTTTTAAGTTATTTAAAACTACATCATAGTCAGCAACATCAGTTACAATAATAACTGAATCAAAGTTTTTAGCAGCAGATCTAACCATCGCAGGTCCACCAATATCAATGTTCTCAATGATTTCTTCAAAATCATCAGTTTTTTCAATAGTAGCTTTGAATGGGTATAAGTTAACACATACTAAATCAATACCTTCAACACCTAACTCTTTTGCTTGGTCTAAGTGTGATTGCTTATCTCTTCTATGTAAAATTCCACCATGAATATATGGGTTTAAAGTTTTAACTCTACCTTCAAAACACTCTGGGAATTTTGTAACTTCATTTGCTTCGATTACTGCAATTCCAGCTTCTTTTAACTTATTATAAGTTCCACCAGTAGAGATAATCTCATAACCTAAAGATACTAACTCTTTTGCAAAGTTTTCTACACCACTTTTATCACTTACAGATATTAATGCTCTCATTTAAATTCTTCCTTGTTAAATTGTAAATATTAATGAAATAAAAAAAGCCAGACTCTATTTAGAGTCTGGCTTAAAGTTTGTTAGATTATAAATCTTGCTCGATAACTTCTTTAAATCTATTGAAGTATACGTCAGACATTGCGTCTAAATCTTTATAGATATCGTTGATAGAGATTTTATCAGAACCAACAGTACCAATTTTAGTAAATGCAATATTTTGTGCAGATGCAACAGCTTCAAATGCAGCTTCATTTTCAGGTTTAACTTCAACAATAGCTCTTGATAAAGACTCAGCAAAAATATCTTTTGAATCATCTAAAGAGATATTAGCTTCAACACCTTTTTTACCAACTACAGCCATTTTAGCTAATGCAATAGCAATACCACCAACATTAACATCTTTAGCAGCTTTTAATAAACCTTCTTTATTTGCTTCAATTACAGTATTCCATAATGCAAGCTCTTTTTTGAAATCAACTTCTGGGTGAGTACCAGCTACTTGCCCATACATCTTTTTCATATATAATGATCCACCAAATTCACCTTTAGTTTCACCTAATAGGTAAAGTGTATTCCCTTCTTCTTGTAAAGCAGATGGTAATACTTTATTTGCATCATCATTTACACCAACCATTGCAATTGCAGGAGTTGGGAAAACACCTACACCATTAGTTTCATTGTATAAAGATACATTTCCACCAATTACAGGAGTGTTAAGTTCAGCACAAGCTTTTTTAATACCTTCACAAGCTTGAGCAAATTGCCACATAACCTCTGGGTTTTGTGGGTTACCAAAGTTAAGACAATCAGTAATAGCTTTTGGAGTTGCACCTGTCATAGCTACATTTCTTCCTGATTCCATTACAGCTGCAGCAGCACCTAATTCAGGGTTAATGTAACATTGTCTTGTATTACAATCAGCAGACATTGCTAAGGCTTTTCCATTCTCTTTAATTCTAATAGATGAACCGTCTAATTGTCCTGGACCTTTAACAGTATTTGTTTGTACCATAGAATCATACTGGTTGTAAACCCATGATTTATCAACAACTTCCATATCAGAGAATAATTCTTCAAATACTTCTTGATTTGATAACTCTTTATCTAAAGTAATATCTTCGATTGTTTCTAAATATTCAGGTTTTTTAACTGGTCTATCTAATACTGGAGATTGTTCAGATACTGGTTGTACAGGAACTTCAGCACATTTTTCACCATGCCAGAATAATTCCATATTTCCTGTAGCTGTTACTTCACCAATTACAGCAACATCTAATTCCCATTTTTCAAAAATATCAATAATAGCTTGCTCACTACCTTTTTTAGCACAAATAAGCATTCTTTCTTGTGATTCTGAAAGCATAAAGTCATAAGGAGTCATTCCTTCTTCTCTTGCAGGAACTTTATCTAAGTGCATAATCATACCAGAACCAGATCTACCTGCCATTTCAAATGAAGATGAAGTAAGACCAGCAGCACCCATATCTTGAATACCAATAATTAAATCTTCTTTAAATAGTTCTAAACAAGCTTCTAATAATAGTTTTTCAGTAAATGGATCTCCAACTTGAACAGTTGGTCTTTTTGATTCAGAATCCTCATCAAATGAAGCAGATGACATTACAGCTCCACCTAATCCATCTCTACCTGTTTTAGACCCAACATACATTACAGGGTTCCCAATACCTTCTGCTTTACCATAGAAGATTTCATCAGCTTTTGCAATACCTAAGTTAAATGCATTTACTAAGTTGTTTCCTGCGTAACACTCTTCAAAGTTAGTTTGTCCACCAATAGTTGGAACACCCATACAGTTACCATATCCACCAATACCAGCAACAACACCTCTTAAAAGGTATCTGTGTTTCTTAGCAGTTTCACTATCACCTTCAATTCCAGCAAATTGAATTAAGTTCATAGATGCAACAGGTCTAGCACCCATTGTAAATACGTCTCTCATAATTCCACCAACACCAGTAGCAGCACCTTGGTATGGTTCAATAAATGATGGGTGGTTGTGTGATTCCATTTTAAATACAGCAGCATATCCATCACCAATGTCAATAACACCAGCGTTTTCACCTGGACCTTGGATAACCCATGGAGCTTTTGTTGGGAATCCTTTTAAGTATTTTGTACTAGATTTGTATGAACAGTGTTCAGACCACATAGCAGAAAAGATACCAATCTCAACATGGTTTGGATCTCTTCCTAAGATTTCTTTTATATTATCTAATTCTTCAAGTGTTAAAGAGTGAGCAAGTGCCATCTCTTCTAGGTTCATCTCTTTTTTTTGCATTTTTCGCCTTAAAATATGGTTATTAAGTAAGCGTGATTATACCTAAAAAAGAGTTAAACTATGATTTAGTCTTCAAATAAAATTCTCATTTCCCCATTATTTAGCTCAACTATAAGCTCTTTAGTACCAATAAATTTTAAAGTATCACTTTTATAATATTCATCCATAAATACTCTAAATAGTCTTTTATTTAATGAGTTAGGATAGATGTAAACATTTATATTTGAAAACCTAATAATTTTCTCTTCATTCTTAGCAAAAACTCTTTTTTTATAATTTGAGAATTCATCAATTTTCATACCATCATATCTTTTGAACTCATTAGAATAAAAGTTTAAGTACTCATCAATTAAAGAGTATTTCCATGTAAGTTTCCATTGATTTACAGAAGCTAAAACTGTAGACAACTCATCTTTTGTAGGTTTTATAAACTCTTCTTCACTAGTGATTAAAACAGAATCTTCTAAATTTATTTTACTGCCTAAATCAACTAATTTTTCATTATCTAAAGCAATACAACCTCTTGTAAACTCTTCTCTATCACCATTTAAAGGCATACCATGAATCCAAATACCATGACCTTTTTTATTTAAACTTTTATCAAAATTATTAGGATATGACGTAACTAAAGCAAAAGGCCCATAAAACTGGTCAAGTTTCGTTTTCTTTTTTGTTAAATCATAAACTCCAATTGGAGTTTTTTTATCACCTTCAATATATTTATCACCAGAAACTTCTCCTGTGATTACATCATCTTCAAATAACTTTTTTAAAGTTTTATTCTTATTTTCATACAAGTATAATTTCTTATCTTTTTTATTTGAAAATAGAATATATTTTTTACTTTCTAAATAACCAAATTGTGTATCATAATTCTTTAATACTTCATTCCAATAATCTTTTTTACTAAGCTCTTTCTCTAACTGTTTTTCCACAGCTTGAATGCCATTTAATCGGTATAAATCAACTAACTCATTGGCAAAAATATTTGTTAAAAATAAAAAGAAAAACAAAAATAATAATCTAAACAAAAAATAACTCCATATATAAATTTTTAAGTTGCGCAATTGTATAATGATACCCCTAATTTTTAAATAAAAGTGAAATTGTCCGTGAAAAAAATCATTCTTAGTCTATTATTTTTAATAAATTTTTTATTTGCCGCAGAAGTAAAAGAGTTGCCTTGGCCAAAAGGTGAAACATTTTTAACATTTTTAGAAAAGTACAAAATCCCTCAAAAGTTATATTTTGATTTAGAAAAAGAAGACAAAGAGTTATGTTCTGAGATAAGAGCAGAAGATAGATTTTATTTATATGAAAATGAAGACGGAACTTTAAATCAAGTTTTAATTCCAGTATCAGAAGAGATTCAACTTCATATTTATGCAGACATTGATGGAATATACAAATTTCAAACATTACCTATTAACTATACTGAATTTACAGAAACTGTAATTGTTCCTATTACAAACTCAGTATCTTATGATATTCAAAAAGCAACTGGAAACGCAGCTATTTCAGCACAAATAAAAGCATTGTTTAATGATGTTAATTTTAGAGGAATGCAAAAAGGTGATATTGTTGCAGTTGAATATTCTCAAAAAGTATTGTTAGGTAAAGCACATGGATTACCAGATATAAAAGCTGCAATGGTTGAAGTTGCAGGTGACAAACACTATAGATTCAAAAATGAAAAAGATGATAAATATTACAATGAAAAAGGTATAGGTTTTACAAAAACATACTTTTTTAGAATACCACTTACATACAAAAGAATTTCAAGTCATTTTACAAGAAAAAGATATCACCCTGTTCTAAAAAGATATAGAGCTCACTTAGGTACTGACTTTGCAGCACCAAGAGGAAGAAAAATTTACGCAGCAGGTGATGGAAGAGTTGAATTTGTTGGAAATAGAGGTGGTTATGGAAAAACTATTATTATTAACCACAGAAATGGATATAAAACTTTATATGCACACCAAAATAGATTTAATAAAGGTATTAGAAGAGGTCAAAATGTAAAAAAAGGTCAGCATATTGGATATGTTGGAAGTACGGGACTTAGTTCAGGACCTCACTTACATTTAGGTTTATACAAAAATGGAAAAGCTGTTAATCCTTTAAAAGTTATCAGAAAAGCTGATACTAAAGGTCTTAAAGGAAAAACAAAACAAACATTTATTGCAAATGCTAAAATAAAAATGAGTGAAATTGATTCAAAAATTTCAAATAAAGATAATATTAAAGCTACAAGATTAGATAGAGTATCTTATAAAAGTGAACTAAAAATTTAAAATAATTAAGGAGTCATCATGCCTCATGAAGAAGTTATAATAACTGACCCACAAAAACTAATAGAGAATTTTGACTCTTTACACCCCACAGATATAGCCAACTCCTTAAGAAAAATAGAAAAAGATAGTCAAGAAGACTTCTTTTTTGTTTTAACTAAAGTTCCTGACGAATTACTAGGTGAAGTATTACTTGAATTGCCAGATCAATTAAGAGAACTTGCATATGAAGAACTCTCTATTGAAAAACTTACTGATGCTGTTGAAGAGCTAGAATCAGATGATCAAACAGACCTTATCTTAGAACTTGAAGAAATAGATCAAGTAAAAGCAAAAGAAATTTATGATGGTTTAGAAGAAGAAGATAAAAAAGATATTGATTGGCTTAAAAAATATGAGGAAGAAGAAGCTGGTGCTTATATGCAAACTGAGCTTTTCTCAGCTAATATCAATGAAAAAATTGGTGATTCAATTCAAAGACTAAAAGAAGCTAAAGCTGTTGATGAACTTGAAAATATCCACCAAGTATTTATCATAGATGAAAATAGAATTCTTATAGCTTCTATTTTACTTGAAGATTTAATCATTTTTGATTTTAATAAAAAATATGAAGATATTTTAAAAACTGATGAAAACAAGTTTAAGCCTTTTAAAGTAGATGACCATGAACATATTGATAATGTAGCTAAATATTTTGAACAATATGACTTATCTGTTGTTGCAGTTACAAGTTATCAAGGTGTTTTAATGGGAAGAATTACTTCCGATGATATCTTAGATGTAATTGAAGAGAATGCAACAGAACAAATGTATCAATTAGCAGGGGTTGATGATGACTTTGAGCATGAAGATAAACTTTCAACAACTGCAAAAAAAAGAGCTTTTTGGCTGTTTTTAAATCTTGGAACTGCTATTTTAGCTTCTTTAGTTATCGGTATGTTTGATGAAACAATTCAAGCTTATGTAGCCCTTGCTGTTCTTATGCCAATAGTTGCCTCAATGGGTGGAAATGCAGGAACTCAAACACTTGCCGTTATGGTTAGACAGTTAGCACTAGGTGATATTGAACTTGAAAATGCAAAAGATGCAGTAAAGAAAGAAGTAGTCATATCTCTTATAAATGGTTTCTTATTTGCTATTATAATGGGTGTGATAGCTTGGCTTTGGTTTGATACAAAACTCCTTGGACTTGTAATTGCAATGTCTATGGTAATAAATCTGTTTAGTGCAGGATTCTTTGGGGCAGCAATTCCACTTATTTTAAAAAGATTGGATATTGACCCAGCTATTGGAAGTACGGTTTTATTAACAACAGTTACTGATATTGTAGGATTTTTCTCATTCTTAATGTTGGCGAAAGTTATACTATTATAGAAGGAAGATTCCTTCTATAAAATCTATTTATGAAAAGAGTTTTTTACAATTGATAAAAACTCATCTTTAGTTGCCTTATTTGATTTAAATAATCCTCTTAAAGCTGATGTTACAGTAGTTGAACAGATTTTTTCAACCCCTCTCATTTCCATACACATATGTCTTGCATCTATAATTACCGCAACACCTTTTGGTTTTAAGTGTTCATTTAAAGCATCACATATTTGTTCAGTTAATTGCTCTTGAATTTGTAATCTTCTAGCAAATACATCAACAACTCTAGGAATTTTTGAAAGGCCAACAACTTTACCATTTGGAATATATGCAACATGAGCTTTTCCGATTATTGGTAACATATGGTGTTCACATTGAGAATAAAACTCTATATCTTTAACTACAACCATTTCATCATTTGATGATGTAAATAAAGCTTTTTGAAGAATCTCTTTAGGATCTTGATTGTATCCACCACACATAAACTCATACGCTTTTCTTACTCTACTTGGCGTATCAACTAAACCTTCTCTAGAAGGGTCTTCACCTACATACTCTAATACTTTTTTTATAGATTCTTCAAACTCTTCTTTTGTAACCATAATAAATATTCCTTTAGTTTTTTATCATATTTCCCATATCCCATATTGGTATAAAAATTGCTAAAATTATCCATAAGACTAAACTTACTATGATTATTAAAAATATAGGCTCTATATATGATATAAACTTTTTCATTTTTTCATCAAATCTATTTTTGTAAATATCTTTTATCTCTTTAGATATTAAGGTTAGTGTATTTGAAGCTTCTGCTGTACTAATCAAGTTCAATACTAAAGAATCAAATAATTCTGACCTTTGAAAAGATAGATTGATACTCTTACCATTTTTTAATAGATTTTCAATGAGCGATATTTTATCTAAAAGGTATTTATTTCTTATTAAAGTTTTTGATGAATTTAGAGCTTTTATAAATTCATAGTTTGAATTAAGCATAATATCAATAACCAAAAAAAATCTATATAACTGCATTGAAGAGTATAAATCTTTAATTAAAAAAAGTTTATGAAACAAGATTTTTGAGATAAGAAAACGAAGTTGTTCATTATTATAAAAAAGATATATAGAAAAGAAAATCATTAAAATCAATAATATTAAAATATAAAAGAAATATGACATATATATTGTATGAACAGTAAATAAAATCTTTGTAGCAATAGGTAAAGCATCATAATTATTTATAAATATTACTTTAAATTTAGGAACAACAAAATAAAAGATAATGTTTATTGAAAAAAAAAGTGAAATTAGTAAGATTAATGGATATCTAATAGCCTTTGAAAACTCTTTTTTCAATTTTACTTCTTCTTTCAAAAGTATAGATAAAGCATTAATATTTGCCTTTATATTACCATTTATTTGACATAATTTTAGAAATGAAACTATATAGCTGTCTAAACTATAATCTTTAAATATATTATCAACTGAATCTAAACCTAAAAGTGATTTTTTTAAGTCTTGCAAAAACTTTTGTATATTTTCTTCTTTATAGTTTTTTAAGAGTATTTCAATTGCATCATTTAACATAAGATTAGCTTGAAGCATTATGTCAAGTTCGTAAAACACTGAAATAAGAAGAGTTTTTTGAAGTTTTATTTTTCTTTTAAAAATATTTAATTTCTTTTTATCTTCATGTAGTTTTATACTTATAATACTTTTTGGTAAATCCTCTTTTTTTATATCTAAACTCTCTATCATTTTTGTTTTAATTTGTTGATTTTCTTGATAAGTAACTATAAACTTTTTCATAAACTAATTACTTTCATTAGCTCTTGAATAGATGTTATATTTTTATCAACCTTTTGTTTTCCATCATCTAACATAGTTTTATAATTTATATTTTTCAAATAGCTTTTAAACTCATTTATACTCTCTTTTTTAAATATCATAGATGTTAGATTTTCATCTATAGCTAAAGCTTCTGATATAACTGTTCTTCCTTTATATTTTGTAAAATTACATTTCGAACAACCTTGTACTTTACAATATGTACAATATGACAAAACAAGTCTTTGAGATAAAACAAGTTTTAATGTAGTTGAAATTAAAAAAGGATCAGCTTTTAAATCATACAATCTACTAATAGTCTCCACACTACTATTTGCATGAATACTAGCTAACACTAAGTGTCCTGTTAAAGATGCTTGCATTGCTATTTGTAAAGATAATTCATCTCTTATTTCTCCAATAAATATAATATCAGGGTCTTGTCTTAATATATTTTTTAAAATTAAATCAAAATTTAACCCTACTTTATTGTTTACTTGAACTTGAGTTAATTCTTCTAATTTATACTCTATAGGGTCTTCAATTGTAATAATCTTTCTATCATTAGAACTTAAAACACTTAACATAGAATATAAAGTTGTGGTCTTGCCACTTCCAGTTGGACCAGTAACTAAAATAAGACCTTGTTTTAAACAAAGAGCCTTTTGTATTTCTAAAAGTGTACTTGAAGATAGACCAATACTTTTTATATCTATATTTATATTTTTACTATCTAAAACCCTAATTACAATGGATTCAGACTTCAAAGTTGGCATAGTTGATAATCTAAAGTCATATTTCTGTTTATTTATTTTTAATGAAAATCTACTATTTAAAGGCAGTCTAATTTGTGTAATATCTAAATTAGAAATTAGTTTCAAATAAGAAGAAATCAATTTTAAAAAGCCTATTTCTAAGACTAAAAAAGTTTTTAGGTTTCCATCAATCCTGAATCTAAAAATTGTTGAGTTTTCATAGTTTTCAATATGAATATCACTTGAGTTTTTATTTATAGAATAAGTTAATATCTCTTCTAAAAAATTTTGCATAGAAGAACTACTTACATCATTAAATTCATGACTTTTTAAAGCAAAGGAATAAAGTTTCAATTTTACTTCTAAATCATCTAGTAAAAATAGAATATCCTCTTTTTTTGCATTTAAAAACTTAAGATTTTTATTATTAAAAAAGTCAACACAAGTATTTAGATTTGACTCTTCACAAACATATAAATAAATACTCAATGAATCATCATAAAAAGGAAGAATTATATTCTTTTGCAAATAATCAATATTAAAACTAGATACTAACTTATAATCAATTTTTTCATTTAAAATATTTTTCATGGTAAACCTTTATATTAATCTCTTTTTCATCTTTTATTAATGTCACACTATTTTTTTGGATATCAATAATCTTATAAGAATCAAAACTCTGCCCTACTTCTCTCCATTTATCATTTATAAAAACATATTTATCTATTATTGCATCAAGCTTCAATTTACTTACCTTTAGATTTTGAGTTTTCTTTATACTTTTAAGAGTTTTAATAAATGTCTTATGAAAATCAATCTTTACTTCACATTGAAAATGATTGTTTTTTGTTTTTGTTAACTCAAAAAAATCAATATTTGAATTAGTATCAAGATTTTCAATAAAAAAAATAAACTCGTTTATCTTCTTTAAATTTGAAATAAAATTTAAAGATATGGTTTTATTTTTTATATCAATACTTGAGATATCAAACTTATTTAAATTTGCATAAGTTTCTATTTTAGAGATTAAATCTATAGATGAAAAAGTATAACTATTTTGAAAAGATGGAAAGGTATTTGTATATTTGATATTCTCTTTAAAATTAAAAGAAAAATAGAAAACAACTAAAAGTAGACATAATAAATATAATTGAGCTTTTACTCTAAAGGAAATACTTGAAAATTTTTTATTTACTAGAGTTAATGCTTCCATAAAAAACATACCCTCTTTCTTCAAATTTTAAACTACTTGAAATAAGTCTATTTTTATAAAGTGCTAAAAAATCCAAAATATCTTTTTTGTTTTTTGAGCTTATTTTAAATTCAAAGTGTTTATTATTAAACTTAAAATAGCTAAGTCTTAACTTCTTAATTTTTAGCTGTTCTTTAAAAGAAATAAAGCTTTCATAAAAAGAGTAAAACTTCATTTCATCTTTTTTCTCTTTTAACTTTTTAAGTTCAATTCTTTTTTGATTTTCATATATCTCAAAAGATTTTGCTTCTTGATACTTTTCATAAAATATAGAAAAGGAAATCAAAAAGAGTATATATACTAAGAAAAAAATCAGACTCTTATCTTTTTTCTCATTTATATCAATAAGTATAGACTCCATCTTTTTTTCATTAAAAGATGAGATTAACTCATCTAAACTATTTTCTATATTTATTGTTTCATGAATTTCTAAACTAAGTTGTATTTTTATAAATTCAATTAATTTTAAACTTGTTAGTTCATACTCTAACTCTTTATAAAAATAGAATTTTTTGTTTACATAAATACAAAAAAAATCTTTACTTATAAACAATACATTTTTAGAGTTTTTACATAAAGGTTCAAAAATCTCAAAAATAAAGTTCTTAAATTTTGGAGTAGTTATAAAAAGTTGATATTTTTTTGATAGATATAAGTAGTTTACATAGATGGACTTATTTTCATAAGATTCTTCTTCATTTATATATAATGATGTTAAAACAAACTCTTTTAGGTTTTTTCTTTTTATCTCTTCAGTAGAATCAATTTCTAATGTTTTAAAATCATTTTTTAATGCAATAGAATTCATAATAACTCATTTTATATAATTTAATGAGTTATTATAATAGATAAAGTTTTTAATATAACTTAATTTATAACTTTTTTAGTTATCTATGTCATATCCTAATTCTTTTAGACCTTTTTTATTTTTAGTCCAACCTTTTTTAATTGAAACAAAAAGTTCTAAGTAACATTTTCTACCAGTAAGTTTTTCGATTTTTAATCTAGCATCTTTTCCAATTCTTTTAATTGCTGTTGCACCTTTTCCAATAATCATACCCTTTTGAGTACCTTTTTGAACAACAATTGTAGCTTTTACAACATCTAAGTCTGTTTTTTCTTGAACTCTATCAATAATAACATCCGTTTCATAAGGAATCTCATCAGATATATTCTCAAAAATAGATTCTCTAATAAACTCTTTAAAAATATCTCTTAAATGCTCAGTTGTCATAATCTCTGGATCAAATAAATAAGGATGTTCAGGAAGAAGTTTTACAACATCATCTAAAATATCACTATGGGTAGTTTGCTTTTTGATTGATACAGGAATAATAGATTCATATCTATCACTATATTTTTCATACTCTTTCATTTTTTCTAAAACTTCTGCATTTGAAACATTATCAATTTTAGTTAATAGAAGAATATGCTTTACATTCTTTTTATTTTTTTCTAAAAAGTTTTCATAATGTGTAAGCTTATCTGTAACAGGAGCTAAAAATAAAATTAAATCACAATCACCCATTGCTTTTAAAGCTTCATCAAGCATAAATTGATTTAATAGTTTTTCAGTTTCATGAATTCCTGGTGTGTCAACAAAAATAATTTGATCATCTTCATGCATTACAATAATATTTGATCTTCTTCTAGTAGCATTTGCTTTATGTGATACCATTGCAATTTTTTCACCTACTAACCAGTTTAAAAGTGAACTTTTACCAGCGTTGGGTCTTCCAACTACAGATACATAACCACATCTTGTCATTAATATTCTCCTTAGGCTTATCTAGCCCATTTATTTAAAAAAGATTTTAACATCAAAGTGTTTACAAAGTGGTAAACCCCTAAAACACATCTTTATATCTTTCCCTAACTTCTAAAAATTCATCAAAGTTTTCAAAAAGAATATCTACTAATTTTGGATCAAAATGAGAACCTCGATTCTCTTTAAAAAATTTCCTAATATCTTCAATCGGCCAAGCCTTCTTATAACATCTATCACTTCCAAGAGCATCAAAAACATCAGCAACAGCAGTAATTCGTCCATAAATGTGAATCTCATTTCCTTTTAAACCTCTTGGGTATCCTGAACCATCCCATTTTTCATGATGCTCATGGGCAACAATCGCTGCTGCTTTTAAAATCTCTCTATTTGAGTGCTTTAACATATCATAACCCAGTTGAGCATGTGTTTTCATTATCTCCCATTGCTCATCATCTAGTTTAGCAGGTTTTTTTAATACAGAATCAGGAATACCAACTTTACCTATATCATGCATTGGTGAAGCCTCTTTTAGAAGTTCTGCTGTATTTTTATCTAAACCATATCTTAATGCTAATATTCTTGAATACTCAGCTACCCTTCGTACATGGTTTCCAGTCTCTTTAGATCTACTTTCACCAATAGCACCCATTGTAAATATTACTTCTTTTTGTGTGCTTTCTATCTCTTTATTTAAAGACTCAATTTCATGAATATTATCATCTATAGTAGAAGTCATATTATTAAAAGAGTTTGATAGTTTTCCAAATTCATCATTTGTAAAGATAGGGAGTTTGGAAGATAAATCTTTTTTTTCATTTACAATTTTTTCTATATACTCAATTATAAACTCTAAAGGAAAATTAATTCTATAAATCAATGTTGCAGCAGCTAAAACAAGAAGAATTAAAGAAGCAAAACCAACTACTATTATAGTTGTAGTAGTTGTTTTAGAGATATTATCTGAGTGCTCTAAAATATCAATTTTAATTTGAGCAGATATGCCATTTACCCTATTAAAAGCATTTATTACATCTAAATTAAGTTTTTCACTTTTTTGTATCATCTTTTCAAATCTTGATTCTTCTTCTAATAACCTTTGTTTTGAAACAACAAAAAGTTTAATCATATCTCTAATTTGAAAGAACTCATTATTTATGTTTTTTAAATTTTCTTGAAATCTTGAATCTTCAATAATATTAATTCTACTTAAACTATTTTCAAAAAGAGTAATTAACTGAGATAAACTATTTCGTCTTATACTTTGTAAAGAGTCTTTACTTTTTGTACTATTGATTGTAGATAAAAGAGTTGGTAGTTTTAAAATTGAACTATCCAAATCTTTTGAAAGACTCATAATCTTTTCAAAATCTAGTATAAGATTTAAATCTAGTTTATCTTTATTTTTTCTTGTATATCTTTTACTAAATAAAGAAGCTTTACCATATAAAGCTTCCGTCTCATTTGAAATCATATTTATTGATTTATCAATTTTTGATTTATACTGTTTCAGTTCATTCTCAAAAAATAAAACTATTCTTTTAGAATCATATAAACTCTCTTGATATGAAACTAAATCATATAAATTTGAAGAGATTTGTTCTAGTTCTTTATTATAATCACTTAAATACTCTTCATCTTTTGTGATTAGTAAATCACTATTAAGAACTAATAATTTATCCTCATATTCACTTAATTCTTCTTGATTATCAATTAGAATTATTCTATTTTCTAAGTAATTAATATCTTTAATCAATGTTAATACTTTTTGATTTTGCTTTTCTAAATCAAGAATATTTTTCAGTGTTGTTTGGTCATATTTAATAGTTGAAGATAAATATGTCATTGTAAGAGCAAAAATTGTAATGATTACAGCCATTACAACTACCCCTAAAATAACAATCTTTTTTATTGATAAATCTTTTGTAAGTTTTTGAAATAATCTTAACATATCTATCTCCTAAATATATCATCACCTGATATTGAAACTAACTCAAAGTTGTCATTAACCTTACTAATCCATACTTTATTACTATATTGTGAATTCATATTGTTAAAATCTGATTTAAAACCAAGTCCAATATCAAAATCTCTTAAATCACTTAGTGCTTTATAGATACTATCTCTTGAAATATCAATACCATCTTTTTCAATAGAAAGAATAAAAAGTTTTGCTACTAAATACCCCTCAAATGAAATTAGATTATAATCTTTTAAACCAAATTTATTTTCATAATCTACTTTAAATTCATCTATTAGTTTTAACTTATTTTTATTAGATAAAGCAGGTAAAATCTGTGTTGAATATATGTCATCTTTAAAAGAAGGAAGTTCCTTTACTATTTGCTTTACATTAATAGGTGAAAGTAAGAAGAACTTTGCATTCGGAAAATCTTCTTTAGCATACTCAATAAATTTTGCTGTTGCTTTATTAACCCCAACAATAATAATTGCTTTAAAATCATTATTCCAATCAAGAAGCTTACTTAATCCAAGTTCAATATTTAAAGTATCTTTAGTATATCTTTCATGAGCTAAAGAGCTACTACTTACATTTTTTTCTTCTAATATAGCTTTTAATACTCCAAAATATCCACTATCTCCATATGTATCATTTTGAGAAAACACAGCAATATCTTTGACACTTAATCCTAAAGACAATAGTTTTTTCGTAATAGCATAAGACTCTTGTGTATAAGAAGCTCTAAAGTTAAAAACATATTGATTCTCTTTATTTCTTAAAATATTGCCACCACTATAAGCTCCAATAAAAGGTATTTTATTCTCTTTTATAATTGGTAAAACAACATTAGCTGTAGGTGTTCCAACACTTCCTAAAATAGCATTTACTTTATCATCAAATATTAATCTTTTAGTATATTTGCTTGCAAGAATTGGATTATAGTTATCATCATACGAAATAAGTTTGTATTGATTTTTTGAGTTTTTATTGTGTTTATAGAAATATGTTTCAATTCCTTTTTTCATATTTTCACCTATATATGAAACAGATTTTGTAAAATCAGCTGACATACCTACTTTAATTTCAGTTGCATTACAAAATAAAAAAAATAGTGGTAGAAACATAAGTTTTAAAATAAGGCTTTTCATAATAGCCTCCTTTAAAATATTATTATTTTATTATAGCACAGAAATTATAATCTGTTTATCTTTTTCTAAAATTTAAACTTTTTAATAAATCTCCCTTGCTTATTTTTTCATTTTTATTCAAGTCAGCTATTGTTCTAGCAACCTTTAAAACTTTATTTATACTTCTATATGATAATTGAAAGTTGATAATTGCTTTTTCTAAAATCTCTTGAGATTCTTTATCTAAAACACAATATTTTTTTATATCTTTATCATTTAGTTTACCATTTAAAGAATTCTGACCTCTTTTTAGCTGTCTTAAAAATGTATCAATTACGCTTTCATGTAACTCTTTTGAACTTACAATATTTCTATTATCATTTAGATTATCATTCATTGTTACAAACATATCAATTCTATCCAAGAATGGTTCTGAAAGTCTATTTTTATATCTTTGAATTTCCAAATCACTACATCTACACTCCTTGAAACTTGATAAAAGGTTTCCACATGGACATGGGTTCATAGCTGCAATGAAGGTAAATTTAGTTTCATACTCAACTTTTGCATTTACTCTTGATATTAATATTTTATTGTCTTCTAAAGGCTCTCTTAATGCTTCTAAAATAGATTTTGAAAAATGTGGAAGTTCATCAAAAAATAGAATACCATTATTTGAAAGAGCAACCTCCCCTATTTTGGCTTGCTGACTGCCTCCACCAAAAATTGAAGATTTTGTACTGCTATTATGTGGACTTCTAAAACTTCTAATTGGTTTAAAATCAATCTCTTTATAATCCAATGCCATTAGTTTTGCTTTTTCTAAAATCTCTTCTAAAGCCATGGGTGGCAGTATAAATTTTATTCTTTTTGCAATCATTGACTTTCCACAACCAGGTGTTCCTTCCATAAGTAAATTATGGCTACCAGCAGCACTAATTAATGCAGCGTATTTAGCTAAATCTTGACCTAAAACATCAGTAAAATCTAAATCATAATTGTTGATATAGTAGTATGGTTTATTTTCAAATAGAACTTTTTCATAATCAAAAGTGTTACTTATAAAACTTTTCTTTTCTTTTTTAAGTGAAAAGAAATCAATTGCTTCAATTAATGTATCAACTACATATATTTCTAGTTCTGGAATTTTAGATATTTTTTTTGCAGTTTCACTACAAACTAAAACTTTTTTAATTCTTCTTTGTTTTGATAAAGATAAAACAATAGGAAAAATAGAATTAGTATCTTTTATTGTCCCATCAAGTCCAAGTTCTCCAAAAATATGATACTCTTCAAATGGATTATCTGTTTTATTATAAAAACAGATTTGTAAAGCAATTGGCAGATCAAAATGAGAACCTTTTTTCTTTATTTCACTAGGTGCAAGATTTACAGTAATTTTCAGCGGTGGAAATTTAAACTCATTTGTTAAAAGTGCTGACTTAACTCTATCTTTTGATTCTTGAATACTAGTAGAAATTAATCCAACAATTGTAAAAGAAGGAAGCCCTTTTGTAAAAGTAGCTTCAACATTTATTTCATGTGCTTCTATTGTTTCAAGTGAAGCTGATTTGATTATTTTCATATAATTATTCCCATTATAATAATATAATCAATTATAACTAGATATATTTTAATATAACATTTAATATAAAATAATACCTTTTTAGTACCATATTAAAGTAAAATTTATTAAATTAATGATAACTTATTGTTAATTATTATGTAATAGTGATGAAGCTTTATTTAAATAAATAATATCATATAACGTTTTTAAAAGAGAATTAATATACATATTTTTTATATTAACAACTGATATTTAAGTTATAATCGTATTAAAAGGAAGATTATTATGTTTGGATCAATATCAAATAAGCAACTTGAAATAATTGACAATTACTTTAAACAATTTGTAGAACTCGCACAATATAAAAGAAACAAATTCAATTATATTGAATCAACTGGTAATGCAAAAGTTGACAAGATGTTTAAAGAATGGAATGAACTTATCAAAAGTACAGAGGATAGCAATAAAATTGATATGAAAGTACTTGGAGAAATAGTTTTAAATCTTGATAAGTTAGAACAAGGAACATATAAGTGTAGAGTAAAAAGTGACACTAAAAACCCAATGATTCATACTTTAAAAACTGGTATTAATACAATGCTTGATACAGTAGAAAAAGACATGACAAGACTGGGTGATACGATGGATTCATATGCAAAAAGTGATTACACAGTAAAAGTTAGAATCAGTCCAAGAGTTAAAGATAGAATGAGAGCTGTAATGGAAAGTGCTAATGCACTTGGTGAAAGACTAGCTAACTCTGCTAGAACAAACCTAGAGAATGGAGAGAGATTAGAGAAGAATTCATCAATCATGAGAAACTCAATGCATAATCTTTCAACAAAAGCAAATGAACAAGCAGCTTCATTAGAACAAACTTCTGCTTCTTTAGAAGAAATTACTTCTCTTACTAGAAATAATGCAGATAATGCCTCTAAAATGGCTGATTTAGGTAGAACTGTTAGCTCTGCTGTTAATAACGGTAGAACTCTTGCTTCTCAAACTGCTTCTTCTATGGAAGAAATTAATACTAAAGTCTCTTCTATTAATGAAGCTATTACTATTATTGACCAAATTGCCTTCCAAACAAATATCTTATCACTTAATGCTGCTGTTGAAGCTGCTACTGCTGGTGAAGCTGGT
>NZ_JBMOVV010000011.1:0-98876 GCF_049472135.1 Arcobacter pernae | reverse complement strand
AAAAAGCGGATGAGGCGAAGTCAACATTCCTAGCAAACATGAGTCATGAAATTAGAACTCCTTTAAATGCTATTATTGGTTTCTCTGATATCCTTTGTAAATCTAAATCTTTAGATATTCATGGTGTTAAACAAGCTAGAATTATTCAATCTAGTGCTAACTCTCTATTATCTATTATTAATGATATCTTAGATATCTCTAAAATTGAAAGTGGTAATTTTGACATTACTATTGATAATACTGATTTATATTTTATCTCTGAGCATGTTATTGAGCTTTTCTCTAAAAATGCTATTGAAAAAAATCTTAAACTTATTTTCAACATTGACCATAGAATCCCTATGTGTATCTTAACTGATGGTGTTAGAATTAGACAAGTTCTTTCTAATCTTATCTCTAATGCTATCAAATTTACTCCTGAGCATGGAAAGGTTGAGCTTAATATCTCTTTAGAGTCTATGTCTAATAATAAAGCAACTATTAGTTTTGAAATTAAGGATACTGGTATTGGTATTCCTGAGGATAAGCTTGACAATGTATTTAAACCTTTTATTCAAGTTGACCACAAATCAACAAGAGAGTTTGAGGGTACTGGTTTAGGTTTAAGTATTTGTTCTCATATTATAGAAGCTTTAGGTTCTAAAATTGGTATTGAGAGTTCTATTGGTTTAGGTACTAGATTCTTCTTTGATTTATCTTTTGATGTTTGTGATGATTCTATTCATACTAACAAAGACTATTTACATCATTTAAACTTCAAAGTTGAAAATACTAAAAATGATTTATATCACTACATTAAAAGATATTTATCTATTTTTGGAACTATCAATATCAACAAGTCTTCATCTAAGGATATTTATATCTTTAATTACAACAAAGATGGTGATTTAGATGAGTTTAGAAAGCTTCACAAAGACAACCCTATTTTAATTCTATTTGAGTATGAAGAGGATTTATCTAAAGTTGTATTAACTGATAATGAACAAGCTTTATCTTTACCTTTCTATGCTTCTAAGGTTAATGATGCACTTCAAGAGTTACAGAAAAAAACTGTTGAGACTATTTCAATAGATGATGATAGCAATTTAGTTGATTCATTTACTGGTAATATTTTAGTTGCTGAGGACAATCTTGCTAATCAAGAGTTAATCTCTTATATTTTAGAAAGTTTAAATCTTAATTTCACTATTAAGCCAAATGGGAAAGAGACTTTAGATGAGTTTATTTCTAATCCAGAGTCTTACGATTTAATTTTAATGGATATTAATATGCCTGTTATGGATGGTATTGAGGCATTTAATGCTATTAGAGAGCATGAAAAGCAAAATGCTTTAGGTACTATTCCTATTATTGCTTTAACTGCTAATGCCATTAAAGGTGACAGGGAAAAATTCTTAAATCTTGGTATGAACGAGTATTTATCTAAACCTGTTAATACAAGCGAGTTAAAGTTTTTATTTGAAAAGTTTTTAAATAAGAATAATATTTCTGAAAAGATTGAAGAGAGTTCTTTAGAGGACAATAGTTCATCTAATACTTCATTTCAGATTGATGTTCAAAAGGTTATAGATAAACTTGGTGTATCTGAGAATATTGCTTTAATGATTATTGAGAAGTTTAAAAAGGAAATTCACAAGGATTTAGATGAGTTAAAGTTAGCTATTGAGAATAAAGATTCTGAATCTATCTCTTCTAAGGCTCATTATATTAAAAACTCTTGTTTAAATCTTGCTTTAGATGATATTTGTAATCTTCTTCAATCTTTGGAAGATAACTCTGATCTATCCTTTGATGACATTAATGATATTTTTAACTGCATTAGAAAACTTTTAAGTAATTTAAATAAGGACTAAAAAATGAAGAACCTCTCGATTAAAGTAAAACTGATACTTTTATTTATTTTAATTAAAGTCATTCCCTTACTTATAATTACTTATATTGCATACAATGGTGCTATTAAACTAGAAGAGTATCTTCAAGATAGTACAAGGTTCTTATTTAATAAAAATAAAGAGATTATATTAAATACAGCAAATGAATCAATCGAAGATAGTATTAAAAACCTAGATAAAAAATCTCAATTAGCACTTGAAAGATTATCATTTGAAATAGCACAAAAAGTTGCAGAGTTTTTGTATGAAAGAGACAAAGATTTAATATATTTATCAAAAACTACTTTAAATGAAGATAGTTTAAAAAACTTTTATGAAAGTAAAATGAAAGATATCATCATTCATGAAGATTATGTTTATGATGATAAAACAAATACATGGGTAAGTTCTCAAAAACCATCAAAAGTAAAATCTGAAAAACTTGTTGCTACGTTAAAAGATAATCAAAAAGAGTTCAACTACACTAATCCTATAAATTTTGAGAAAAAAAGAATCCCTATTTATAAAGAGATTAACTACTTTAATCTTGAGGGAAAAGAGATTTATAAAGTCTCTCAAATCAACTCTGAACTATTGGATATTTCAAAAAAACAAAACACATATATAAACTCAGAGACTTACTATAATGAAATAAAAAATCTTAAAAAAGGTGAGATTTATGTATCTGAAGTTATAGGAGAACAACTTTATACAAAAGTAATAGGAAACTTTACAAAACAAAAAGCTTCTAAATCTAATATTGAGTTTGAACCTGAAAAATATGGGTATGCTGGAAAAGAAAATCCTGTAGGGAAAAAGTTTGAAGGAATTGTAAGATTTATCACTCCTGTTTATAAAAACAATACAAAAGTAGGATATGTCTCACTTGCATTAGACCATGAACATATTATGCAATTTACAGATACTGTAAATCCAACAAGTAGTAACCCTATTCAGAACATATCTGATGCAAGTAATGGAAACTACGCATTTATGTGGGATTTTAAAGGTAAGAATATCTCTCATGCTAGAGACTATTTTATTATGGGATATGATAAAAACAGTGGAGATTTAGCAATGCCTTGGCTTAGTAGTGATATTGCTAAAAAATATTATAACTCAAACGAAGATATAAATAAGTATTTAGCTTCCTACCCTACTTTTGAAGAACAATCCTTAAAGAAAAAACCAAATATTAAACAGCTTAAAGATAAAGGAAATATTGGTTTAGATTGTAGATACTTAAATTTTGCACCACAATGTGAAGGATGGATGCAAGTAACACAAGATGGTGGTTATGGTTCTTTTATTATTTACTGGAGTAAAGTATGGAAACTTACAACTGCTGCAGCTATTCCATACTACACAGGACAATATGCCAATACAAAAAGAGGATTTGGTTTTGTAACAATTGGAGCTAATGTTGAAGAGTTTCATATGGCAGCAAATGAGACTAAAAATAATGTAAATAAAATACTAAGACATCAAACAGAACAAATGAAAGAGATTGTTGACGATAATACTTTTGAGGTTGCAAATTTTATTCAAGCTTTAATAAATGAACTTACTATTCTTACTTTATTAATGATTATTCTAATTATTGGTATTGCTATTTGGATGTCGAAATATATTTCATCAAAAATAGAAAATCTTTTAATTGGTACGAAAAAGTTTGCTAATAATGATTTTAACTATAAAATAGATGTAACTTCAAATGATGAAATAGGAAATCTAGAAAAATCGTTTAATGAAATGACTCATAAAATAAAAGTTTTAATTAATGAGCAAAAAGAGTTAAATACGCATTTAGAAGAGAAAATTGATGACAAAACAAAACAATTAGTTCAAATTAATCAATCTTTAGAAAAACAAATTGAACAAAGAACAAAAAGTTTACAAGAAGCTTTAGAAAACACTAAAAAAGCGGATGAGGCGAAGTCAACATTCCTAGCAAACATGAGTCATGAAATTAGAACTCCTTTAAATGCTATTATTGGTTTCTCTGATATCCTTTGTAAATCTAAATCTTTAGATATTCATGGTGTTAAACAAGCTAGAATTATTCAATCTAGTGCTAACTCTCTATTATCTATTATTAATGATATCTTAGATATCTCTAAAATTGAAAGTGGTAATTTTGACATTACTATTGATAATACTGATTTATATTTTATCTCTGAGCATGTTATTGAGCTTTTCTCTAAAAATGCTATTGAAAAAAATCTTAAACTTATTTTCAACATTGACCATAGAATCCCTATGTGTATCTTAACTGATGGTGTTAGAATTAGACAAGTTCTTTCTAATCTTATCTCTAATGCTATCAAATTTACTCCTGAGCATGGAAAGGTTGAGCTTAATATCTCTTTAGAGTCTATGTCTAATAATAAAGCAACTATTAGTTTTGAAATTAAGGATACTGGTATTGGTATTCCTGAGGATAAGCTTGACAATGTATTTAAACCTTTTATTCAAGTTGACCACAAATCAACAAGAGAGTTTGAGGGTACTGGTTTAGGTTTAAGTATTTGTTCTCATATTATAGAAGCTTTAGGTTCTAAAATTGGTATTGAGAGTTCTATTGGTTTAGGTACTAGATTCTTCTTTGATTTATCTTTTGATGTTTGTGATGATTCTATTCATACTAACAAAGACTATTTACATCATTTAAACTTCAAAGTTGAAAATACTAAAAATGATTTATATCACTACATTAAAAGATATTTATCTATTTTTGGAACTATCAATATCAACAAGTCTTCATCTAAGGATATTTATATCTTTAATTACAACAAAGATGGTGATTTAGATGAGTTTAGAAAGCTTCACAAAGACAACCCTATTTTAATTCTATTTGAGTATGAAGAGGATTTATCTAAAGTTGTATTAACTGATAATGAACAAGCTTTATCTTTACCTTTCTATGCTTCTAAGGTTAATGATGCACTTCAAGAGTTACAGAAAAAAACTGTTGAGACTATTTCAATAGATGATGATAGCAATTTAGTTGATTCATTTACTGGTAATATTTTAGTTGCTGAGGACAATCTTGCTAATCAAGAGTTAATCTCTTATATTTTAGAAAGTTTAAATCTTAATTTCACTATTAAGCCAAATGGGAAAGAGACTTTAGATGAGTTTATTTCTAATCCAGAGTCTTACGATTTAATTTTAATGGATATTAATATGCCTGTTATGGATGGTATTGAGGCATTTAATGCTATTAGAGAGCATGAAAAGCAAAATGCTTTAGGTACTATTCCTATTATTGCTTTAACTGCTAATGCCATTAAAGGTGACAGGGAAAAATTCTTAAATCTTGGTATGAACGAGTATTTATCTAAACCTGTTAATACAAGCGAGTTAAAGTTTTTATTTGAAAAGTTTTTAAATAAGAATAATATTTCTGAAAAGATTGAAGAGAGTTCTTTAGAGGACAATAGTTCATCTAATACTTCATTTCAGATTGATGTTCAAAAGGTTATAGATAAACTTGGTGTATCTGAGAATATTGCTTTAATGATTATTGAGAAGTTTAAAAAGGAAATTCACAAGGATTTAGATGAGTTAAAGTTAGCTATTGAGAATAAAGATTCTGAATCTATCTCTTCTAAGGCTCATTATATTAAAAACTCTTGTTTAAATCTTGCTTTAGATGATATTTGTAATCTTCTTCAATCTTTGGAAGATAACTCTGATCTATCCTTTGATGACATTAATGATATTTTTAAAGATATAAATAATATAATAATTTCAATTAAATAAAATAAAAAGGGGCTATTATGAGAGGTGTAATTTTTACTGAGATGATTGAGTTTGTAGAAGAGGCTTTAGGTTTTGAAATAGCTGATAAAATGATAGAAAAAGCAATGCTTGAAAACCATGGTGCTTTTTCACAAGGTGGCAACTATCCTTTTGAACATATGGTTAAACTTCTAACAGCTTTATCAGAAATAACAGGAAAAGCTCCAAATGAACTTCTTTTTATTTTTGGGAAACATCTTTTTTCTACTTTAGTAAAACTTTATGGAAGAGATATTAAAGCAGGTAATGCTTTAGATTTTATTGATAGTGTTGAGCATTATGTACATGTTGAAGTAAAAAAATTATATCCTGATGCTGAACTTCCAAAATTTGATACTATCCAAAAAGATGAAAATCAATTAACTCTTATTTATAAATCTAATAAAAAGTTAGAAGCTTTTGCTCATGGATTGATTGAGGCTTGTGGTGAGTACTTTCAAGAGCCTCTTGAAGTTAAATATAAAACTATTTCAAATGAACCTTATGAAGTAGAATTCAATATTAAGAAAATCTAATGAGTGAAGAAAAAAACCCTTGGCAAAATAGATTTGAAAGGGAAAGAAAAGCTAGAAAAGAGAGTGAAAGACTACTTGAAGAAAAAAGCTTTGAACTTTGGAAAATCAACCAAGATTTAGAAGCACAAGTTCATGAAAGAACTATTAGTCTTGAAAAAGCACTTGTAGAAGCTAAAAAAGCAGATCAAGCGAAATCTGACTTTTTAGCAAATATGAGTCATGAAATAAGAACTCCTCTTAATGCGATAATTGGCTTTTCAAAATATCTTAGTGATTCAGATGAACTAAATGAAAAAAACAATAAATACGCTAAGATTATTAACTCAAGTGCAAACTCTTTATTATCAATAATAAATGATATTTTAGACTTCTCAAAAATCCAAAATGGTAACTTTAATATTTCTAAAAGTAAATCAAATATATATTCAATTTATACAGATATAATTGACTTATTTTCAAAAAAATTAGAAGACAAAAATATAGTTTTCAGCCATAATATTGATAAAGGTATTCCTAAATATCTAATTACAGACACACTAAGATTAAAACAAGTAGTGATAAATTTACTCTCTAATGCTTTTAAATTTACAAAAGAAGGTGGAAGTATTCAATTTAATATAAATCTTCTTAACAGTACAAAAGAAAAAGTTACAATTGAATTCTCAATCAAAGATAGTGGAATAGGTATAGAAAAAGATAAAATTGATTCAATATTAAAACCATTTGTACAGTTAGAACAAGTATCAAATAAAGAGAGTATTGGTACAGGATTAGGTCTTAGTATTTGTAATCATCTTCTAAAACTTTTTGATTCAAATCTTATTATTGAAAGTGAAGTAAATAAAGGAAGTACTTTTAAATTTATACTTGAAACACAAGCGATAAAAGAAGTAGAATCAACGGTAAAAACGAATAATCAAAATATAAGGGTAAAACCTTTAAATGCACATATTTTATTAGCTGAAGACAATTATGCAAATCAAGAACTAATGAAAGCAATCTTAGAAGAAATGGATATAAAGCTAACTATTGCCAAAAATGGTGAAATAGCTTATAATAAATATTTTGAAACACCAAAAGCTTTTGATTTAATCTTAATGGATATAAATATGCCTATTTTAAATGGCATTGATTCTTTTAAAAAAATAAGAGAGTTTGAAAAAACTAATAATCTAAAAAACACTCCTGTTATTGCATTAACTGCAAATGCTATAAAAGGAGATAAAGAAAACTTTTTAAAAATAGGAATAAATGATTACTTATCAAAACCTATAAATACAAATGAACTAAAAAAAGTTTTTTCTAAATATTTAAATAAAAAAACTAATGAAGAAATAATTGATATAGATTTGAACTCTCAAAAAATAGCAGAAAAACTTGGTATCTCTGAAAATGTAGCAATTATGATTATTGAAAAATTCAAAGAAACTATCAATAATGATATTTCTGATTTAAAAAAGCTTATAGAAAAACAAGAAAAAGAGAGTATAACTTTAAAAGCTCATGATATAAAAAACTCTTGTTTAAATCTCTTATTAGATAAAATATGTGAAATACTTCAAACTATTGAAGAGAATAAACTTACACTTTTAGAGCAAAGAAATGCAGTTTTAATCTTAGAAAAAAGTTTTAAAAACCTATAAGTTATAGAGGTAAAACTATTTTGAAAATAGCTCCTTTGCAAACTTTTTCATCATATTTATACTCACAGTTTTCTACTGTAATTTTTCCATTTAAATGTTTTGTGATAATCTCTTTTGTCATATAAAGACCTATTCCTGTACCATCTTTATCACCTTTAGTTGTAAAGTATGGTTCAAAAACTCTTTGAATAACAGAATCAGGAATTCCCCCTGCACTATCTTTTATTTCTATAGTTAGTAAAGATTCACTACTATGGGCATTTATAAATATCAATCTATCATTATTTGATTTATTTTCTAAGAAAGCATCTTTTGCATTATTTAAAATATTTATAAATACTTGTATTAACTCACTTTCATATGTAAAAAGTGTAATTTTCTCAATATTTTTTATTATTTTTATATTCTTTGAATTAAATTGTGCATCAACTAAATCAAAAGTAGATTCAAATGCATTTTCTAAAATAAAATTATTTTTATCTTTTGTTGGACTAAAAAAGTTTCTAAAATCATCAATTGTTTGAGATAAGTATTGTGCAGACTTTGTAATCTTTTGTGTTCCTTCTTCAAAAAACTCATCTGATAATACACCCATTTGTTTCTGTAGTGACATACCACTTGAAACTGTTGTGATTGTAGATAAAGGCTGTCTCCATTGGTGTGCAATATTACCTATCATTTCACCCATTGCTGCCATTTTTGATTGCTGAAATAAGATTGATTGCTTCTTTTCAATATCTTCTCTGTAAAGATTAAATTTTTGTCTTAAAACATTTGAAATATAAATAGAAACTAAAAGCATTAATATAGTAAGTATTAAAGAGCCAATAATAATATTTTGAATATATTGATTAAACTTTTCATCAATAATTTTCTCTTTGTCTTCAATCTTTTTTAATATATCATCATGATATATTCCCATTCCAATAAGCCAACCCCAATTATTATTACCTCTAATATAACTTATTTTTTTCATAGGAATATTAGTTCCTGGCTTTTTATTTTGAATATACTCATAAAATCCACTACCATTTTTAGCTATTTCTATAAGCTTTGCAATAACATCCTCAACATATTGTGTATCATTGTTTTCTTTTGCTGTTTTACCTATATAACTTTCATGTTTGTGGCTTAAATAAACAGTATTATAATCTATAACAAAAAGATAACTACTGTCATCATAACTTACAAGTTTTGTATAATCTAAAACTTTTTTTTGAATTTTCTTTTCAAAATCATCCAAATAAATACCTGTACCTAAAACCATATCAAAAGGTTCAAAGTATTTATAGTAAGCAATCTTCTTATATTGTTCTTCACCCTGATTTGGTTTATACCAAAAATAAGTTCCAAATCTCTCTTTTTTATCTTTAAAAGTTTTCTCAATTTCCTCTACTACACTATTTCCAAATTTATCATACTTTTTATAATGTCTTCTATCATTTGAAATTGGATAAAGCAAAACATCTAAAGCACGATTATAAGTAAAGTAGTAACCTTTTCCATTATCATATCTCATTTTTGATAATGTGGTATTGATTATTTCAAAAACCTCATCTTTTGTTTTTATATTTTTATATTTTTCATAAAGTTCTGTGATTAAATTATGAGTTTCGTGAATTTTATTTTTAATATGCTCTTTTAATTGATTTTCAGTAGTCTCTTCTAAGTATTTTATATATCTATAAGTTCTATCAACTTCATTTTTAATAATCTGCTTTTGCTCGAATATTAGCTCTTCTTTGATAGTTTTTTTCTGTTCTATGATAGTCTTTTTTTTATCTAAATATAAAATAATTGATAAAACAATTGATATTAATATAATAAAAAATGGGGGAGTAAATTTAATAAAGTTTAGTATAATTTTTTCATTATTGTTTTTCATTAGCTATCTGTTTTATTATAGTTTAATTAAAATCATATAAGAATTTCACTTTATAAGTAATAAATCAGATATACTTCTAAAAATTTTATAAATTATTAAGGAATAAATTATGTCAAAG
The DNA here is from genome assembly GCF_049472135.1 of Arcobacter pernae. NCBI lineage: Bacteria > Pseudomonadati > Campylobacterota > Epsilonproteobacteria > Campylobacterales > Arcobacteraceae > Arcobacter > Arcobacter pernae. The sequence goes on along the minus strand of NZ_JBMOVV010000011.1, from coordinate 89,040 downwards.
ATTGGTATTTTAGTAGCAAGTGCAAACAATAATAGAAAATTAGGTGATACATTAGCAGAAATTGCACAAAACTTAGGTTGTGAAGTTGAATTAATCAACTTAGTTGATTTAGATTTACCACTGTATAGTACAGTTGAAGAAGAAAAAAATGGTATCCCTGATACTGCTTTAGAGTTAGCAAATAAAATTTTAGCATTAAAAGCATTTATTGTAATTGCACCAGAATATAATGGAGTAATGCCTCCTGTATTAAACAATGCAATGGCATGGACTTCAAGATCAACTAAAGATTGGAGAGATGCTTTCAATGAAAAAGTTGTAGGTTTAGCAACACACAGTGGTGGAGGTGGAGCTAAAGGACTTCAAGCTATGAGAATAATGTTTCAACACTTAGGAGCAAATATTTTAGCTAGAGAACTTTTAACTACATATGAAAAACAACTAAATGAAGATAGTGCAAAAAATATGATTGAACAGTTAGTAAAACTTTCAAAAGTTTAAAATATAGGCAAATTGCCTATATTTTATAAAATGGGAGATTAACCTATTGATGTCTTCAATAATCAGGGAATTTACTTAAAAAATAGAGTGCTATTGCCTCTTTGTATAAACTTTTTAACTACATAATATATTTATTAAAAATTAGCCAAACCTTCGCAACCTCCTTACCGTAATAAAAAAGTATACTTTAGTGTAAATGACTAAAGTTAATGTAATTATAAATCCTAAAAACTTAAATTTCAATAAAATTTAGCACTCCAATATAAAAAGTGCTAATACTATTTAGGAAGTTTTACAATAAACTGTGCACCTTTATAACTTTCATCTTCATACATAAACTCTTTATTTGAAACTTCAATTGAACCTTGCATATGTTTTTTAACAATTGTCTCACACATATAAAGCCCTACACCAGTGCCTTGTGACTTATGTTTTGTTGTAAAGTAAGGCTCAAAAACTCTATTAATTATTGAGTCTTTTATTCCATTAGCATTATCTAAAACTTTAACATATAAAAACTCATCATCTTCATATGTCTCCATCATAATCAATTTTCTTTTTAGTTGTAGTTTTACAAGCTCATCTGCTGCATTGTTTAAAATATTTAATAAAACTTGTATTAGTTCATTTTTAAAAGTATACACTTCTAAATCAATTATGTTTTCAATTATCTTAATATTTTGTGTTTTGAAATTTGTTTTTGCTAAATCAATAGTATATGAAATTACATCTTTTATATTAAATTGCGTTTTCTTATAACTTGGTTTGAAAAAGTTACTAAAATCATCTATTGTTTTTGATAAGTATTGAGAACTTGTATTTATATCGTTTAAACCATTTGTTAAAGTCTCTTTATCTAAAGTACCAGTATCATTTTGTATTTTCATTCCTGTTGATAAAACTGAGATTATAGATAAAGGCTGTCTCCATTGATGAGCAATATTTTCAAGCATCTCCCCCATCGCAGCCATTTTTGATTGTCTTTGCATAATAGTTTCATACTCAGTAAGCTCTTTTTTTATCTTTGCTACTTCTTGCTTTAAAGTATTATTATAATTTTCTAGTTTTTTATTTAAAGCCTCTCTTTGCTTCTCAATCTCTAATCTTTCACTTATATCCCTTGAGATTGCCATAATATAATCTTTTCCATGATAGTTTTTTAAACTTAAAGAGGTTTCTACAAAAACACTATTATTATTTTTTCCTAAATATTTACCATAAGTAATCATATTTTTCTTATTTTTAATATTTTTAAAAACCTCTGGTATTTCTTTTGAGTCTAAAATCCCTTTTCTTAAATCAGAGATTCTCATTTTTTTTAACTCTTCTTGTGAATACTCTAAAACCTTACATACTTTCTCATTTGCAAACTCTATTTTTTGAGTCTCAAAATCAACTAAAAAAATCATATCACTTGATTCTTTTATAAATTCAAAGTAAAGTTTTAACTCTTCATCTTGTTTAACTCTATGGGAAATATCTAAAACATATGATATTAGATGCTCTTTGCCTTCAATCTCAATAAGCCTAGAACTAATCTCAACAGGAAAAGTAGAGCCATCTTTTCTTTGATGTACTGACTCTATTATAGATGCTTTTAAACTATTTTTTTTAAATTCCTCAAACTTTTCAATATAAGCTTCTTTTGTTTTAACTAAAACATCCACATCAAAAACATTTAAACTTGACATCTCTCTTTTTGAATAGCCAAGTTCATTACAAGCTGTTGTATTTGCTAAAAGAATTCTACCATTAGAATCTATTAAATATATAGCTTCATTTGCCAGTTCTAATGATGTTTTTAAAAGATTTTTAATATTGTTTGTCTTTAACTTTGTCACCTAAAAACCTATAATTATTTATTTTTTTAAAATTATTATTTTTTAGAAATGATTATAGCCAAAGTATAAATTTTATGCAACTTTGTCATTGATTTGTAACTTTGCTGTGATAGACTTTTTTTATGAAAGATAAAGTATATGTTTTAGACACAAATATCATTTTGCAAAATATTCAAAATCTTTATAAAATATCTGACAATAAAACTAACCATATTGTAATCCCCGAGACTGTTTTACTAGAACTTGAAGATAAGAAAAAATTGACAAATGAATTAGGATTTTATTCAAGAGAGTTTGCTAGATTACTAGCCAAAATGAAGATAAAAGAAGTTGATTATAAATCAGGCTTTAAAGTCGTAAAATTCTTTAATGAAGAACTTAATCTTCATATTATTTCAAAAGATAAATATGATACACAAATTGAGCAAATTCATATTAGCGAAAGCAATGATAAAAGAATCATTGAAGCTGCATCAATAGCCCAAGAGTATTATAAAGGTTATCAAACTATATTCTTATCACTTGATGTTTATGCAAGAACTTTTGCATTATTTAAAAGTATTAAAACAGAGACTTTACATGATGACAAATCAACTGTTCCTACTTTTGAATTTGTAAAAAGGTTAGAGCTTGATTCAAGCTATTTTAATAATTTAGATAAAAAAAATATTTTTAATGTTGATGAACATTATTTATATGAAAACTTTTCATATAGCTTTGAAAGTCCTGATGGAAATAGTACCTATGGTATTATTTGCAATGGAAAACTTGATATTTTAAAAGAGAATGATTTTAAATCGCTAAATGTAAAACCAGTAAATTTAAAACAAAAACTATTCTCAAAAGCTATCTTATCAAATATGTATGACCTTTTAGTGATTGATGCAAAAGCTGGAAGTGGTAAAACACTTATGTCAATAGTAAGTGCCATGAGACTTATAGACTTAGGACTGTATGATAAAATTGTATATGTAAGAAACTCTATTGAGTCATTAGATAAAGGTGCTGATATTGGTTATCTTGCAGGAAATGATGAGAAATTTAGAATCTATAATATGGCTTTACAAGATACTTTAGAGTTTATTGCAAAAAAATATCTTAAAAAAAGTGAAAATAGAGAAAATAAAGAATCAATTGAGTCTAAAATAAGTGAACTTCAATCAAAATATTGTATTGAAACTTTATGGCCAGGAGAAGCTAGAGGTAGAACTTTATCTGGTGCTATTGTTATTATGGATGAGTGGCAAAACTCAAGTGAGAAAACAACACAATTAATACTTTCAAGATTAGATGAATCTTGTATGGCAATTGTGATTGGATCAAACCGACAAATTGATAATTTATATTTAAATAAATACAATAACGGTTTAACTACTTTATTAAAGCAAACAAGTAATAAACATGAAGAGATTAATATGTTTGCAATTGAACTTGATAAAGCAGTAAGAGGTAAGTTTGCCCAATTTACAGAGCGAATTTTTGAAAAGAAAAAAGAGAATTAATAAGGATATAAAATACAAAATAGATTAATAAACGATACAATCTATAATCATATAGAGTATACAAAATTAGAAGATAAATTATTACAAACAAAAATCGTTAATAGATTACAGTTTATTACGCAAAATGCACTTGCATATTTCTCTTATCCATCTATTACAACAAAGAGATTTATCCATTCACTAGGAACTATGCATTTAGCATCATTTATGTTTAAAAACTCACTTTTAAATGCAAATAAAACTACTAAAAATGATTTTTTAGACTCTTTAAAAAATGTAATTTTAAAAATCATTGAAGAAGATGCTTTAAAACTTGATTTAAAAGATATGGAGTATTTTGATAATAAAGCTTTATATCAATTTAATATTCCAACAAAATCTAAAGCTCATAGGGTTTCATACTGTATTGTTTTACAAACGATTAGAATAGTTGGACTTTTACATGATGTAGGCCATCTTCCTTTCTCTCATCAAATAGAGTATGCACTAAAAAAAGTTTATAACAAAATAGTAGAGAAAGAGTTAAATAAAGAAGATTTATTAAAAAAAGAGTTAGAGTTTAAAGCAACTTATGAAGAAATAACTCAAAACTCAAATGAAGTTTTACATGAAGCCATAGGTAAAAATCTTTTAAAACTTCTTTTTGACTATGAAGTAGAAGGGCTTTTAAAAAAGAGCATTGATAAAGAGTATATAAAATTAATAAAAAGATTATCATTACTTATTTTAGAAGAAAAAGTTTACAATGGCTTTGACTTTAAAGTTTTACATAACTATATTGATAGTACAGTTGATGCTGATAGATTAGATTATGTAAATAGAGATATGCTTGCAAGTGGATATATTACAGGACCTAGTGATCATATAAGAATCACTAAACAAGCAGTATTAGTTGAAGAAAATGACAAATTCTATTTAAGCTTTTTTGATATGTCTTTAATTGATATAGAACACATGTTAGAGATGAGATTTAATCTTTATAAAAAAGTTATTTACAATCATGGTATTGCAAAAACTGATGCCTTACTTGAAAATGTAGTTTTATATCTTTCAAATAACTATTTCAATGACAAAATAAAATCAGCAAATAATGAAGATAATATTTCAATGCTTTGGAACTACAATGAAGATAAAGATGTGGAAAAACAACTAGATACAATCTCTATGCTAGATGAGAACTGGTTGATTTCACTATTTAAAAAAGAGTACTTTTATATAAAAAATAAAAACTTTTTAAGTGCCCAAGACAAAAAATATTTATACTGTTTTGAAGAAGTACTATTTGGAAAAAGAAGATTTAAATCCCACTGGAAAAACCTAAATGAATTCTACAAAGAGCTTGGTTTTGAAACAGTTCAAAGATATAAGTTTAGAGAAAGTTTTGGTTATATAACTGAAAATAGAGCAAAAACACTTCAAAAAGAGTTAGATGCCTTTACGAAAAGATGGGAAAATAAAAAAGAAGAACTATTTTTTACTTATCAAATAGTTTCATTTAAAATAGGTATTCAAAAAGATTTCTGTTTATATGATGGAGAAAACTTAATAAACTTAGATGAAGTATCAACACTTAGAAAAAGACTTAAGCACTCTATGTTAAATACTGTTCCTTTTTATATATACTCAAATAAAAAAACACTAAATGATACAATGAAAAAAGAGTTAAAAGAGATTATCCTTAAGATTTTCTCTTAAGCTCTAACTTTCATCTTTCAATCTGCAATACTTTAGATAAAAATAAAAAACTTTTGTTAAAATCCAAATAAAAAACTTAGGATAATTAGATGATATTAGGAGAATGTCCTTACTGTAAAGGGACAGTTAGTTCTAAAAATATAAATGTTCAAGGGAAAAAAGCAAAATTATACTCATGTGAAAATGCAAAAAAAGAGTATGACGAAAGTGAACAATATGTTTTTACAGCTGATTCAACTTGTAGATTTAGAGTATACTCAAATGCCTTTTTAAGATGGAATAAAAGAAGTTTTAGTGAAAGGGAAATGAAAAAATTATTACAAGATGGACAAACAGTAATCAGACTTCATGGAAGAAAAGGTACGGGAGAGTATTTTAAGTATGTTATAACTGATGAAGAGTACGGTGTATCTATTTTATGGGACGAGGAAGTAGACGAAAAAGACACTTTTTAATTATAAAATCAAGTCATTTTTATACTAAAAATGTTATTATTTCTATGATATTTTAATATTTTGGAGTTCTTTTGAAGTATATACTGATTTTATTATTCTGTTTTACTACTCTTTTTTCAAGTAGTGATTATTCTCAAAAAAAAATTAAGTTTACAGGTAAAGTTAAAGAAGAAATAAAAAAAAGAGTCTCTATTGCAAATATCGAGAAGTTAGGTCTAAAAGAGTATGAAATTATAGACCCATATACAAAGAAAAATACAAATTATAGTGGAGTAGATTTAAAACTATTTGCAAATTTTTATGGAAAAGAAGAAGTTGAAAGTATAGTTTTTAAAGCTATTGATGGATATGAAGTAACAATCACTAAAAATGAATGGCAAAAATATAATATTCTACTTGCAACAAAACTTAATAATGAATATGTTAGCTACGATAAAAAAGGCCCTTTAAGAATAATCTTCCCAAACTATAAACTAGCAAGTGAGAATTTTGCAAAAAACCTACCAAAATGGATTTGGATGATAAATAGTATTGAGTTTAAATAATCAATGAAAAATAGAGTTTTATACATTTCCTTTTTTTTAATATTTATTTTAAGCTCAAGCTTTTACTTCTGGTATGGATACAATAAATACCTACCAAATAAGGTTAATGAAGTTGGTAAAAACTTTATTACAAATGAATCAATAAGACATATCTTAAAAGTATCGATTTTAAATGAAAAAGCTTACAACTTATCAGTCGAAGCTTTTCTAAAAAATGATGAAGAATTAATATATGAAAGTATTGAATATCTTGAAGCCTCTTTTGGCTTTCTTTCTGCATTTGAACTTCGAAAATATAAAAACATAGATAAATTAAGAAAATCAATTAATAACTCTATAGAAATTTTAGAAAATGCTGGTCTTAATATTAGTAAAAATGATAAAGAAAAGCTTCTTAAAAATAAAGAGTATATAAATGAATTAGTTGAAGATATTGAAAAAATCAAATGGGAGCAATTACACGCTCAAATCATTGAAGATGAGAGTAAAAAATTTGAAATCATCATAGTATTAATCTATACCCTGCTTTTTATTTTTATGCTTTTTGCTATACTGATTTTTATATTCCAGAAAAAAGCTTTACTTGAAGAAGAAAAAATAAGAGACCAAAAACTTCTTTTAAATCAATCAAAAATTGCTGCAGTTGGAGAGATGCTTGGAAATATTGCCCATCAATGGAGACAACCTTTATCAGTTATAACAACATTAGCAAGTGGGACTAAGTTTTCTTTAGAAATAAACAATAAACTTGAAAAAGATGAACTTATTCAAATCTCAGATAATATTGTAAAACAAGCAAACTATTTATCAAAAACAATTGATGATTTTAGAAGTTTTTTCATGGCTGATAGTGAATCAATGAATATTATTAGTATCAAAAAAGTTATGAAAGACTTAGATTCTTTAACAAAAAATGTATTTGAAAATAACTTTATTAAAACAAAAATAGAAATAGATAAAAATTATGATTTATATTCAAATGAAAGTATCTTAATTCAGGCATTCATAAATATTTGTAATAATGCAAAAGATGCCTTTAAACAAAGAGAAATAAAAACAGAAGACAGATACTTTTTTATTACAATAAAAGAAGTAAATAAATATCTACAAATAGAGTTTTTAGATAGCGCAAATGGAATTGATGAAGAGACAATAAAAAAGGTTTTTGAACCCTATTTTACAACAAAACATAAATCCTTAGGAACAGGAATTGGCCTTTACATGTCACATGAACTAATCACTAAATACTGTAAAGGCTCAATAGAAGTTTGTAATCATAAATATAATTATGAAAACAAAAAACTAAAAGGGGCTAAATTTACTATAAAAATTCCTTTATAACATATGCCCAAAGTGTTTCTTCTTTGTATTTAAATAGTTTTTATTAAACTCATTTACTTCGGTAATAGCTGGTATTCTCTCAACTATTTGAACACCTAAAGAGTTAATATAATCTATCTTTTTAGGGTTGTTTGTAATAAGCTTAATACTATTTACACCTAAGTCTTCAAAAATAAACTTTACAACACTATAGTCTCTTTCATCTTCTTTAAATCCTAGTTCTAGGTTAGCTTCTACCGTATTTCTACCTTGGTCTTGTAAAGAATAGGCATTTATTTTATTTAATAAACCTATATTTCTTCCTTCTTGCCTATGGTATATAACCAAACCACCCTGCTTTGAAATAAACTGTAAAGCCAAATCAAGTTGATTTTGACAATCACACTTTAAACTTCCTAAGGCATCGCCTGTTAAACATTCACTATGTACTCTAACATAAGGAGAGTCTAAATCAAAAAAATTTTCACTCATGATTGCTAAATGTTCTTGATTGTCTTGTTTATATGCTTTTATTAAAAATTTTCCATGTTTAGATGGAAGTTTTGCTGTATTTGATTTTGTAATTTCCATAATCTATTCTCAATTATTTAAATTGCAACTAAGTTGCATAATAGAATTATAGTAAGTTTTTCTTAAAGAGGAGTAAAATTATCTTGTTTAAAACAGAGTATAAAACTCTGTTTTATTAGTCATTTCTTGAAGTTGTTTCTAATAAGTGGTAACCAAATTGAGTTTGAACTGGTCCATGAACTACATTTAATTCATCGTTAAATACTACTTTATCAAATTCAGGAACCATTTGCCCTTGGAAGAATGTACCTAAATCTCCACCATTTGCTCCTGATGGACATTTTGAATACTCTTTTGCAATATCTTCAAACTTCTCACCGTCTGCTATTCTTTGTTTTAATTCGTTACATAACTCTTCTGTTTCTACTAATAAATGTCTTGCACTTGCTGACTTCATTTTAATTCCTTATATTTTTTAAAAGCAGAATTTTAACATAAATCAATTAAAAAACTCTATAGTGTTTTTTCCTTGTTTTTTAGCTACATACATTGCAGTATCTGCTTGTTTTATTATCTCTGAAGCTTTTACAGAAGAGTCTTTAAATAAAGTTATACCTATACTTGGTGTTGATATGTTTTTATGACCATCAATATACTCTATACTATTTAAAGCATCTTTTATCTTAGTTGCCAAAATAGTTAAATTTTCTTTTGCTTCTTGAGTATTTGAACCAATACAATCAACTAAAACAATAAACTCATCACCACCAATTCTAGCAATTGTATCTTCTTGTCTAATACATGATTTTAATTTTTGAGCTACAGCAAATAGAAGTTTATCTCCTATATCATGACCTAAAGTATCATTAATCTGTTTAAAGTTATCAAGGTCAATAAAGATTAAACCACCAACTATTTCATGTCTAATAGTTTTAGTAATAGCATGTTCTATTCTATCAAGCAATAAAAGTCTGTTTGGTAAACCTGTCAAGTTATCGTGAGTTGCTTGATACTCTAAAACTTTTTGTCTATCTATTTGCTCACTAATATCTATATATTGTCCTAAATAGTGTGTAACTATCCCATCATTATCTTTTATAGCTGTAATAGTTGATCTTAATGGTATTTTTTGTTTATCTTTTTTTGTATTATAAATTTCACCACGCCAAGAACCTGTTTCATTTAAACTCTTCCATAACTTTTCATAAAACTCTTTATCTTGATGTTTAGATTTAAACATATTAGGTCGTCTACCAATTACATCTTTTTTACTATAGCCCATTACCTTACAAAATGCATTATTTGCATTGATAATAAAAGTATCTTTATCAGTAATAATCATTGGCTCATTAGATTCAAAAGCATAAGATGCAAGTCTTAATTCATCTTCTTGGTCTTTTCTTGTTTTTTCATACTCAATTCTCTCTAAAGTGTGAGTCATATCATTTATCATTTTTCCAAATAATATTTCAATTTCCTCATCAAAAAAGCCTTTTTCATTTGAGTATAAAACTAAAACAGCATCAATTTTTTCAAACTTTTTTATAGGAAATGCTGCTGCTGATTTAATATCATAAGTTAAAGACACATCTTTTAATACAGATATATTCTCTTCATCATAATCATTAACAATTGCATTATGGTTTGTTTCTAAAACCTTTTTGATTAAATTATCTTTTTCATGAGATGTTCTTAGTTTTTGTTCTAAAAGCTCTTTTAATTCACCTTCTTGTGCAATTAAAGAAAAGTTTTTTTGTCTTTTTATTTTATATACAAAACCAAAAGACATATTTTGATTTTCATAAATCAGTCTACAAATTTCAGAAAAAAGCTTCTTCTCATTGTTAATTTTAATTAAGAACTTATTTGTTTTATTTAGAAGTTTATATACCTCTTGTTGCTTTTTAATTTTATTAAAACTTTTTTGTTCATTAGAGATTATATTTCTCAAAACAAACAGTAAACTAATTAAAGTTAAAAAAGAGACTAAAAGGAAAGTCAAACTAAAAAACTGTGCGAAATAAGCATCTTTTTGAAGATGCTTCGCATAATGTGATGTTTCAGAGATAAGATAAGCATAAAATTCATTTAATGACTCAACTTTTATTGTAGCAAGTTCCCACCACTTTCTAATACTTATATCATTTGGCATTGTGCCTAATATAAGTTTTTCTCTTGTTTTTTCAATTGTTTTTTCATAATCTTTAGAGTAAATGTCATTTAATTTTTTAATCTCAAATAGATTTGCTTTTGAAGAAAATTGTCTTTTATTTTCATCTTCTAATACAATATTTCTTTGAAGTTCATTTATTATTGATTGTTTTAAATCTTTAGATGATAGAAGCATAGCAACAATTCCTCTTTGTGTTGCTACATTCTCTTTTAAAATTAAAAGATTAACTAAATATGAAAATCTATTATTAAAATCAGTTGCTGACCTAACAGGTCTTATAGTTTTTAAACTATCTATTAAAAGATTGATTACAACTGAATAATCCTTAAAAGTTATATCAACTAAATCTTTTTTATGTTCTAAAACTTTTTGTCTTATTGGTTCAACATTGTAAAAATTTAATTTAATATTTTTGATTTTTTCTAAAGATTTTTCATTTAAATCTAAAGTTAGAATTTTATTTAAATATCTTTCATAAGCTTTATTAGTGTAGTTTTTTTGGGCTATAAGTTCATCTTTAAACTGCTTAGTACTAATATAAATAGAACTTAAGCCTCTTTCTTTTTGTATTGAATGTATTAAATTTTGAGTAACAACTGCGTATTGGATGTTTTTTTGTACATTTTTAACTTCGTCTAAAGTTTTTATTTTTTCATAAACTAAAATAGTACTAAAATAAAGCATACCTATAGCAGGAAGCGTAAATACTAAAATAATTTTTAGAAATAGTTTATTTTTTAAAAGAAAAAAATTAAATAATTTATTAAGCATATATGAGTTCTCTTTTCTTTAATTTCTAAATTATATTAAATTTGACCTAAATCATAGGTCAAATTATTTATTTATACTTAGCTTTTTAATAGAAATTACTATAAGTAATAACTATTTAATGAAAACTCTAAAATATTTACCTTTAATTTTTTTATTATTTAATCCCTCATGAGCTTTTTTTATAAACTCTTTTTTTACGGCCACATAAGAGCAAAAATCGTAAGAACTTATTTTACCTACACTATTTTTATCAAGACCAAGTCCAGCTGTTAAAGCTCCTAAAATATCCCCTGCTCTTAACTTTTGTTTTTTCCCACCATTAATAAAAAGTGTTCTGTAATCACTATCAATTTCAAAAGAAGGATTATCTTTTACATCTGATACTTCATTTATACTAATATCTTCAAAAAACTCTTTTAAATCTTCTACTTTTTCCATCTCTTCACTAGAGTATAAAGATACAGCAACTCCACCTTTTCCAGCTCTTGCTGTTCTTCCTATTCTATGTGTATAAACTTTTTCATCTCTTGGTAAATCATAGTTTATAACTAAGTCAATATCATCAATATGTAAACCTCTTGAAGCTACATCAGTTGCAATTAAAATTGGATATGACTTACTAGCAAATAATGTTATAACCTCATCCCTATCTCTTTGTTCTAAATCAGAGTGTAGTGTTAAAACATCTAAATCCATTTCATATAAATCATCTGCTAACTCTTCACATTTTATTTTTGTATTACAAAATATAAGTGTTGTTTTAGCTTCATTTGAACTAATTAAAGATGGAATAAATGCTGTTTTTGAAGACTCATTTACAGCATAAAAAGATTGTTTTATATTTACTTTCTCTTCATCTTTTACTTCAACGTTTACAGGTTCATTTAAAACAAAAGAGGCTAACTGCTCAATATTCTCTTCATACGTAGCTGAAAAAAGCATAGATTGTTTCTCTTTTGGTAAGGAATCTAAAATAAGTTTTATATCCTCAAAAAAACCCATATCAAGCATTTTATCTGCTTCATCTAATACAAGAGTATTTAAAGAGTTAAAATCAATATTCTCTTCTTTTAAGTGTTGTAAAACTCTACCTGGAGTTCCAACAATAATATGTGCACCATGATAAAGTGAAGCAACTTGAGGCTTAAAAGGAACCCCACCTGTTAAAGTTAAAACTTTAACATTATGAATATGACGTGAAAGTTTTCTAATCTCTTGAGCAATTTGATTTGCTAATTCTCTTGTTGGAGCCAAAACCAAAGACTGTATTTTAAACTTTTTAACATCTAGTTTATTTACAATTGGAATTGAAAAAGAGACTGTTTTTCCAGAACCAGTTTTAGCTTTTGCAATAATATCTTTATTGTTTAAAGTATGTGGCAAAGATAGCTCTTGTATCTTTGTCATTTGTTTATACTCCAAAGAGTCTAAGTTTTTTATAAACTCATCTTTTAAATTTAATTTATTAAATGTAGAAATTTTATAGCCTTTTATATTTTTCTAAAATAGTAAGAAACTGTAAGCAAAATAACTGCTACAATTCCTAAACCAACATATTTAAACTCATCAGCTGAACTTAAAATAACCTCACCTGCTGTATAAGAAGCATATCCTACAACACAAGCCCATAAAGCTGTTGCAAATATATTTAATATAGAGAATTTAATTCCTGAATACTTTGTAAGTCCCATTGCTAAAGGAATTAATGTTTTGATTCCATAAATATACTTTTGGAAGAAAACTACGAAAGAGCCATATCTTCTCATAAGTAAATGAGCCATAGCAATTTTTCTTCCATATTTTTTCATCATATCTTTTGCATAAGATTTATTTTTTCTAGCTAAGAAAAATAAAAATTGATCACCTAAAAAGTTAGATACTCCAGCAACTAAAATACAGATATAAAGGTTTAAGTCACCGGCATAAGACAAAATCCCTGCAAAAACTAAACCTACAAATCCTCCACCAAAAGAGTAAGCAAAAAGAGCAATATAACCCCAGTCTCTAATCAATTCTTCCATTTTATTCCTCTATACCAAAAAACTCACAAGCTTCTTGTGCATCTTCATCATCTAAATCAACAATACCATCTTTAATATTTTGCACTGTTGTTTTGATAATAAACTCTTTTACTTGAGTTCTTACATCTTCAATAGATTTTTCAATTGCAAATCCACTAAATTGAATTTCATTATCATAACAAAGAAGAACACCATCACAGTTACTTTCTATAAAATCACTAAGTGTTCTGTAGTTAATTTCCAGTGCACTAGCATGCCACCCATAATCTTCTAAAATTGAATCTTCAAATAGTTCAACTCCATCACTTTGATGATCAAAATAAAGCATATAACTTCTATTTAAATCAATAATTTCTTGCCAATTATTTAAAGGTTTAATCTTACAGTTTGTTCCTGTAATAACAGGTTTATACTTTTCAAAAAGTTTTGTTGCAATCTCTTTTAAATCTTGAGTGTTTTTAAAGTCATCTAATTTTGTATTCTCAAAAACTATTGCATCTTTATTTTCATTTTTATTTAATAAATTACCTTTATAATCTATTAATAATGTATCATTTGAGTTTATAAATTCATTAAGTTGTATTAAATCAATATCTATATATAAATCTTTTATATTTATCTTATTCATTTTATTAAAATCCTACCTTATATAGTTGCGTGATTCTATCGAAAATAGCATTAAATAAAAGTTTTTACAAGATATTTAATATAAAACTGTAAAATTGATAATTTTTAATTAGATTTTTTACAATTCTTAAAGATTAATTATATATAATGACTCAGATTTCTTTTAATAAGGTAAATTTTGTTTTTAAATGGTTATATATACAAACAATTACATAAAAAAGATGTAAAAACTCTATTTTTGGTTGATATTCTATATATGAAAGATATTAATGCTATATATGGATTTAAAAATGGAGATTACATAATAAACCAATTAAAAAAACTACTTAAAAATAAAATAACGAAATTAATAAAAAAATCCCTTAAAAGAAAAATCTATATTGAACTTTCAAATCTACATGCAGATGTGTTTTCTTTGACCTTATATGATAATTTGGAACAAGAAGAAATCACGACTATTAGAAAACTTATATTTAAAAAAGTAATTAACCATAATTTTGAACTAAAAGATGATAAAACACCTATTAATATTGATATTACAATTGGATGTTCTAAATCAAAAGATTCATACTTAAGAGTTTATGCTGAAAAAGCTTTATATAATGCAAAAGTAAACAATATACATTTTACATACTATGATGCAAGACTTTATGAAGATGATCATGGTAGTGAAAATATAATTGAACTATTAAACTATAATATTGAAAACAAATTAGTTGAACCATATTTACAGGCTATAGTTGACTCAGATACAGAAGAGCTATTTAAATATGAAGCTTTAATGAGGGTTTTTGATAAAGAAGGAAATGTATTATCACCTTTTGTATTTATTCAAAAAGCTAAAAAAGCAAGACTTTATCATAAACTAATGGAACTTTTAATTGATAAGGTTGTTGATTATATCATCAAATATAAAATAAATATTAGTATAAACTTAGACTATACAGACATTTTAAACCCTTATGTTCAAAAATCTATCATAGGAAAAATCAATAAAAACAATATTGGAGAATATCTTACTATTGAGATTTTAGAGAGTGAAAAAATCTCTAACTACAATGTTGTAAATGATTTTATTGCAAAGGTTAAAAAATATGGCGTAAAAATTGCTATTGATGACTTTGGTACAGGTTTTTCAAACTATGAGTATATTCTAAATCTAAATGTTGATTATATAAAAATAGATGGCTCTTTAATAAAAAAGATAAATGAAGATATTTACTTAAATCTTATAAAAAGTATTGTTCACTTTTGTAAACAACAAAATATAAAAACTGTTGCTGAATTTGTAAGTGATTTAAAAATTTTGAGATATGTAAATGCTGTGGGTATCGATTACTCGCAAGGATACTATATAGGAAAACCAGAACCAATTGAGAATATAATCGGAGAAAATAAATGAAAAAAGAGCTTAGAAGGATTACAAACCTTACTTTAAATGAGCTACTGAACAATGAAATTATTATGCCATCTGTCTATTTTGAAAAATTTAATAAAAACGCTAAAACTTTAGAAATAGACTTCAATGATGAAAAATTTAATAAAGAGATAAATGAATTAATTTTAGAAGACTTTAACACTATTGAGAACTACATGGATATTGTGGCTTCTAATGCAAGTGAATTAAAAAAAGTTGCAAATGATACAAAAAAAGCAATAGAAAATAAAGATGAAGATGCTCTTAGTCAAATTTATAAACATATGAACTCTTTAGAAGAAGAACTAGAAAGATTAAATAAAAAAATATTCTTAGATGATTTAACAACAGCTTACAATAGAAAATGGCTTTATAATCAGTTTTTAAATGAAAATGCTCTATTTAAAGATGATGGTATTATCTCAATGATTGATTTAGTTGACTATGATTATGTTCAAAATGAATATGGTGATGTGATTTCAAATAATCTGCTTATTTTTATATGTAACTTCTTAAAAAAACATCTTGATGATGATAAGTGTGATTTTGAAATTGTAAGATTTTTAAATAATAAATTTATTGTAATCTTCAAAGATAAAACTGAAAAAGATGCTAAAAGTTTAATCAATAACATAAAAAGACTTTTAGCAAATAGTACTTTAAAAAGTAAATCGGGGATAGTTTTAAAAGCAAACTTTAACTACAAAGTAAAAGCTTATGAAAAAGGTACTGACTCAAAAGAGCTTTTTGAAGCTCTTTTATCGTAAGGAAGTATAAAACTTCTTTACTAAGTCTTGTGCTGCTTTAATTTCAATTGCTTTAAATCTAATTTTTGTTTTTGGCTTTGCTTGAGCTAGTTTAAAACAATCAATACTTAAAACTGAACCAATTTTAGGATAACCACCAATTGTTTGCCTATCTTTAAGTAAAATAATTGGTTGTCCATCACTTGGAACTTGAATAGAGCCAAAACCTATTCCTTCTGAGATAATGCCATCAATGCTACAAGAAATAGCCTCTCCTTGAAGTTTACATCCCATTCTGTTAAATTCATTTGATACAATATAAGTTGAGCAGAAAAACTTATCTATCTCTTCTTTTGGGAAAAACTCATCTTGATAAGATAAAATCACTCTTAACTCCAAAATATCTTCATACTTTGGAATAAACTTCTCTTTCAATCTGATATTGTAAAAATCATGGTTTGAATTGCACTTTAAGATTTGACCTTTTTGTAGTCTATCTGCGTTTATTCCACCAAGTTTTTCTTTTAGCGTAGTAGAAGCGCTTCCAAACTCTTTTTTAATATCAAAACCACCTTTTACTCCAAGGTAAACTCTAGCACCCTCTTGTATTTTTCCAACTTTTATAATATCTCCTACTTTGATATTATATGTTTGCCAAGTTGTATATAGAGTGTTATTGATAAAAAACTCACATTTTGCACCAGTGATGGCTATTTTTAAATTGCTTAAAGCTTTAAACTCTACATTTGAAAAAGCTATTTCTATTATATTTTCATCTTCATTATTTTCTAAAAGTTTATTAGCTACTAAATAAGCATACTCATCCATAACTCCGGAGTTTGTAACACCAATAGAGTTAAAGCCAAATCTTCCTTTATCTTGAATAGTAGCAAAAATAGGAGAGTTAATTATTTCTAAACTCATAAAACTCCTCCTTGGGCTAAAAACTCTTTTTTAGTAATAGGATTAAACTTTACCTTATCTCCAACACTTAAAGGAGATAAAGTATCTAAATTTCTATCAAACAGTTCCAATGCTGTTCTACCAAGTATATTCCAACCACCAGGACTTGCTTGTGGATAAACTGCTGTTTGAGTATCTGCAATAGAAACTGAACCTTTAGGAATTTGTTTTCTAGGACTACTTAATCTAGGCATTGCTATAGCTTCATCAACACTCGCTAAATATGCAAAACCTGGTAAAAAACCAATTGCATAAACATCATAAAGTTTATTTGAATGAATCCCTATAATATCATCGATACTAAGATTTGTTTTAAAAGCCATATCTTTTAAATCAAGACCAACCTCAGGGTCATAATAAGTATCAATAGTTACAATTTTTTCTTCAAACTCTACTTTTGAATCAAGATTTATTTCTTGTTTTAAAAGTTCTACTAAACTTTCATAATCATATTTAAAAATATCGTAACTAATAAAGATTGAAGTGTATGAAGGAATTAATTCTATTAAACCATCAAGATTTAAACTTTTTAAACCTTGATAAGCTTTTTTTACTTTTAGTGCTACATCTTGAGCTATTTCATCGCCAAAATAAATAATCAATGAATCTACAGATGCTACTTTAAATTGCATTAGGTCATCGCCTTTTTAAGTAGCTTTATAAACTCTAAAGCATTTTCATTATCACCATGAACACAAATAGTATCAACAGCCATATACAATTTTTGTCCACTTACACTATGTAAATATCCATAATTTTTTAAAGTACCAATTCGCTCAGCCACATCTAATTCATCATGAATAACTGCATTTTCTCTTGTTCTTGAAACTAAACTTCCATCATCATTATAGTTTCTATCAGCAAATACCTCATAAATTACGTTTATTCCATATAAAAGTGCTGTGTGTTTATAAGCCTCATTTTTTGGACCTGATAAAATCATAATCTTAATATTTTTATCAAAAGATGCTATTGCACTTACAATTGCTTTATAAATATTTTCATCTCTCATCATATCATTATATAAAGCTCCATGTGGCTTTACATAAGATATTGCTGTTTTATGTGCTTTACAAAAGGCACTAAGTGCGCCTAACTGATATAAAACTATTGACTTTATTTCTTCTAAAGAACACTGCATCGTTCTTCTTCCAAAACCTACTAAATCTTGATATGCAGGATGTGCTCCAATAGTTACATTGTTTTGCTTAGCAAGAGCTACTGATTTATTCATCGTTACCGCATCACTTGCATGGAATCCACAAGCTAAGTTTGCCATATCTATATAAGGCATTACTTGCTCATCTAATCCCATTTTCCAAATTCCAAAACTTTCACCCATATCACAGTTTAATCTAATAGTTGCCATTTCATTACCTTGCATTGATATTCCTTATTCTACCATACATTAAACATATAATTTTTTAAAGTTCTTCTCTTACCCCAGTTTTTTTAAGCCTAATTAAGGTTAACAAGGCCAAAACACCAAGAGCAAAAGGTAAACTAACCTCTAAAACATAAGCTACATATAAAACTACTAAACTTGCTAATATCGATATTCTTCTATATAAAAAAGAACTAAGATAAATCATCACACATAAAAAAACATAAAATAATTCAAGCATATTTTCCACCTAAAGTTTTTTAAATCTTAACAACTAAAAGTAGGTAAAAAGTGAGTTTTATATAAATAAAAAAAGAAGTAGCAAAACTACTTCTTTTAGTTACTACTTAATCATTTGATCAGGTAGGAAAAATACTATTTCAGGGAAAATAGTAATTATTACAACTGTTACAATCATTAAAATAAAGAATGGTAAAGTCGCTTTTAAAATTGTTTGAATTTTTTCATTACTAATACTTTGGATTACAAACAATGAGAATCCAACAGGTGGAGTAATTTGAGCCATTTCAACCATAAATACTAAGAATACACCAAACCATAATGGATCAAATCCAGCCATTACTACAATTGGTAATACAATAGGTAGAGTCATAACTACAATAGAAATAGCTTCTAAAATCATTCCTAAAATAATATACATTACACCAATTAATAAAATCAACATCATTGGAGATAATCCAAGGTCTGTAATAAACTCACTCATAGCTCTTGCTATTCCTAAGAATCCAATTACTTGAGATAAGAAAACAGCACCAGCAATAATAAATCCAATCATTACAGATGTTCTAACACTATTTAATAAAGCATTCTTTAAAATCTCTAAAGATACAGCTTTAAAATAAGTAGCTAAAATTAAACTTCCTAAAACTCCTAAAGCAGCAGCTTCAGTTGGAGTTGCATATCCCCCATAAATAGAACCAAGAACTAATGAAATTAGTAAAAATATTGGAGCTAAATCTTTTAATGAATGTAATTTATCACTCCAAGTATACTTCTCTTCGTTTGCAGGTAAAACACTTGGGTCAACTTTTGCTTTATACATAATATAAAATGAGTATAAAGATGCCATTAAAAGACCAGGAAGTAATCCTGCTAAAAATAGTTTACCAATTGATACATCAGACATCACCCCATAAATAATCATGATTAATGATGGAGGAATTAAATATCCTAAAGTTCCCGAACCAGCTAATGAACCCATTGCTAATTGTTTTGAGTAACCTCTTTTTTGAAGTTCATCAAGTGTAATTTTTCCAACAGTTGCAGTTGTTGCTGTACTTGAACCTGAAACCGCAGCAAAAAGTGAACATGCTGCTACATTTACATGTAAAAGCCCTCCAGGAATATGAGAAAGCCAAGGTCTAAGTCCATTTAACAGTTTTGCTGAAATAGAAGACTTATATAAAATCTCACCCATTAAAATAAACATTGGTAAGGCAGCTAGTGACCATGAGTTCATTGCATCATATAAAGATGAAGCAAGTAAATCCCCTACTTTATCATAAATACTAATTACTGGTGGCAAATTATGGTCATAAATAAGCATTCCTATAATACCTGTAAGTATTAAAGATACTCCAATCCATAAAGAAGACAGTAAAAATATAAACATTACAGTAATTAAAACTACTGCTAAAATTAGTGGATCAGCTATCATTTGAGAATCCTTTAAAAATAAACAATACAACAGCTAACATAAAAACTGTAATTCCTATTGGCATTGCAAGTTGTGTTAAATATAATGGCGTTTCAGATACATTTTCTGATAACATCTCTAAGTCATAAGAGTCATATGTAAATAAAATTGTTCTATATAAAGCAAATGCTAAAACACCTAAAGTAATAATTGCTGCAAGAATATCAATCTTTTTATTTGTCTTTTTTGATAATCTTGAAGTAATTATGTTGATTCTAATATGAGCATCTTTTGAAAAAGCATAACCTAAACTTAAAAAGATTGAAGCTAGATATATATACCCACTATACTCATCTGCAATCATTGTAGAAATATCAAAAAAAGATCTTAAAAATATCTCTGTTAAAATTAATAAAACCAATGACACTAAAAGAAAGCCTGCAAGATAAGCTCCCATTTTGGTAAGCTTATCTATAAAGTTTGAAATTAAATTCATAACTATTACTTTCTATATTCTTTAAATATTTTTTTAATATCAGAATTTGCATCTTCTAAATACTCTTCTAATAACTTATTAGCAATCTTGTCTAACTCAGTTTTTAATTCAGGAGTTGCATCTGCTATTTTCATTCCATTTTTATCTAAAGTTTCTAATGCGTCTTTTTCTTCAAGTTTTACTGCTTTCCATTGTGACTCTTCAATTTGTTTAGCAGCTTTTAAAACAGCTTTTTGTTGTGCTTTATCTAAGGCATTCCAGTAATCTAAGTTAATAGTAACTGCTTGAAGTGGGTAAGCATAATTGATTTTTGTATAGTTTCCTAAAACTTCCCAGAATTTACCATCTTTTCCAGATGAAGATGAAGTAACAACTGAGTCAACCATACCAGTTCTAAGTGCTGAGTAAACCTCTCCCCATGGTAATGCAACAGCATTTCCACCTGCTAAATTAATAAACGCAGCAGAGTTTTTATCATATGTTCTAGTTTTAATACCTTTAAAGTCATTAATAGAAGACACTTTACCTTTTGAGTAGAAACCAGAAGCTGGCCATGTTACAGAATAAAGTAGTTTTTGATTCCATTTTCTTGCAGTTTTTTCATAAGCAGGTTTTGCTAATTGGTATAACTTATAAGCGTCTTCATAAGAGTTAGCAATAAAAGGTAAAGCAGAGATTCCAAATACTTTTCCTCCACCTGATGTAAAAGGAATAAACATATCAGTCATAGCAACTGTTGCGTCTTTTACAGCTTTTAAAGGGTTACCTTTAATTAAAGCACTTCCTGGGTGAACTGTGATATTTACACTTCCATTAGAGTAATCTTTTACAAGATCAGCAAACTGTACAGCACCTTTTGTATGGAAGTTATTTGCTCCATATTTTGCATTTAAATCCATTTTAACATTTCCAGCTAAAGCTAAAGTAGCTAGAGATGCAAGTAATAAACTTTTTTTGATCATTTCATTTCTCCTTATTTTTCATAAGGAAATCATAAAACAATCAAGTGAGTTTATAGTGAGTTTTTTATGAGTTTAAAAGTTTGTAACCAATTTGTGGCACATTTGTGATAATATCAACAGGTATTCTTTGACGGAACTCTTTGATGAAAGTTTTTAGTGCAGAAATACTCATTGACTTATCTCTCCATAAATACTCTTCAAGTAAGTCATAAGTAACAACACCGTTCCTATTCTTGTGTAGAAGTAATAAAAACTCTTTATCTCGTTTTCGCAAAGGTACAAGCTTTTTTTCATAAAAAAGCTCCATTTGTGTTGTATCAAAATGTAAATCTTTTGAAAACTCTATTACTTCATTTAATCTATTTCCAAAAGCTTTTATAATTCCATCTAGCAAAGAATCTGCATTTACAGGTTTTAAAATATATTGATTTATATTAAGGTTTATAAGTTCTAAAAGATACTCTTCATTTGAATATGCAGTTATCATAACAACAATTGTATCTAAATCATTTTTTCTGATATTCTCAATCATTGAAATACCATTTTCATTTGGCATTTCAATATCACTAATAACTAAAGTAGGTTTATACTCTAAATATGTATCAAAACCTTCTTCACCATTATTAGCTTCATAAACCTCTTTAAAATAGTATTTTAAAGTATTAACTAATCTTTTTCTAATTCCATCTTCATCTTCTACACATAAAACCGTATAGTTTTGAAGCTGTTTTATTAAGTCTTCCATTTAAAAACCTTATTTAAATATATTTTATAAACAAGGCTTTTTATTTTAAGTTACTTTCAAAAATTGTAAAAATTTTCGAAGATAGTCTTCACAAATCTCGCCTCTCATTTTTTCATACATAATCATGAAAGCTTCATGTTTGTCTAAACTATCTTTGTAACTTCGCCTTGTTGTTAAAGCATGAAATATATCGCAAATTGCAATTATCTTTGCAAAGTCGTCAATTTCATGTTTTTTTAAACCTTTTGGATATCCTGTTCCATCACATTTTTCATGATGTTGTTCTACAATATCCAATACTCTTTGATTTGATTCTCCATATTTTTTTAAAATCTTAACAGAAAATGTTGGATGAGCTTTAACTTTTTCAAACTCTTCTTCTGTTAATCTTCCTTTTTTACATATGATATTTTTATCAATCTTTCTTTTACCTAAATCGTGTAAAAGCGCTGCTTTCCCAAGGATTTTCAAATCCTCTTTTCCTAAATTTAAATATGTTCCAAAGGCTAAAGCATAAGTTGATACATCAATACAGTGTGTTGATGTATAGTAATCATATGAGATTACTTTTATCATAGATTTCATTGCAAGTTCATCTTTTAAAATAAAATCTATACTACTTGTTAAAAGAGCATCAACATTTTCTAAAGCTTGTTTTGAAACATCAGCTTCAAATAAAGCCTGCATTGTATCTTTTGCTAAGTCATTTATCAAAACTGCTTTTATATTTGATGAGATATCATCGTTATCAACAATATTTGCAATATATTTTTGCATATCTGTTTGATATTTTATTTTATCTTTTACATTTATAAATACTCTTTTAAATTGTTTTTCTTTATAAAAAGAGCACTCTTGTTTATTATAGTGTCCATTTCTTCCAACTAAAAGTTTAAAGCCTTTATTTTCACATTTTGCATAAATTGGATAATCAAAACTTTGTTTAATATCCAAGATTTCAATGGGTGCTGAAAATACAAACTCTTTTTGACTCATAATAAAATACCTTCTTTTGTAAATTTTTGATTATTAAATATACAAAAAAATAGTATCAAAGTAGTATCATTTTATACTTTTTGATCAATTGGTAAAATAATAAAAAAACAAGCTCCAGCTTTTTTATTTTCAGCTATTAATTCTCCTTGCATATTTTTTTCTATAATCATTTTTGCCATATATAATCCAAGCCCAGTACCTTTTGAACTACTCTTTGTAGTAAAATAAGGTTCAAAAATTAAGTCCATATACTCATCTTCAACACCCCCTGCATTATCCTCTACTTTTATTATTGCATTATTAAATTTTCTATCTAATGTAATATCAATTTTAGGATTTTTAACATTTCTTTGAATTAAAACATCTTTTGCATTTGAAATAAGATTTAACATAACTTGGGCAAATTCTCTTTCATATCCATGAATAAAACAGTTATACTTTACATTCTTATTTAATTTGATATTAAAACTTTTTAAAGAAGCATATACCAATGTTACTGCTTCACTACAAGCATCGTCAATATAAAAATCTACTTTTTTCTTATCTGGCTTAAAAAAATTCCTAAAATCTTCAATAGTATTTGACATAAACTGTATTTGTTTATTTGACTCATCTACACTTTCTTTAATCATATTTGAATCAACTTTATTAAACTTATTTGCAGTTTCAAGCTCCATTAATATTCCAGAAACTTCACTTAGTGGTTGCCTCCACTGATGAGCAATCATACTAAGCATAGTTCCCATTCTAGCTAATCTTGATTGATGAAGCATTGCTCTATCTTTTTTCTTAACTTCAGTAATTGCTTTTTGAACCTTAAGCTCCAAGTTTCTATTTAAATCTTCAAGTAATAACTCTTTTTTCTTTACACTATCTTGGTAAGCTTTAAATACTTGTGTAATCTTTTTTGACATAATAAAAGACAACATTCCAATAACTAAAATCACTAAAAAAGAGATAGTTACAACTAATCTAATATGCTTATTAATTTTATCTTCTAAAATCTTCTTATTTTCATAAATTGAGTTTTGAATATCATCAATATAAAGCCCTGCTCCAATAACCCAATTATATTTTTCATATAATCTGAAAAAACCAAGCTTCTTTGAGAAATGAACATTTTCTGGTTTTTGCCAATAATACTCAATAAAAACTCCATCTGGATTTTTTATAGTTTTATCAATAAACTCTTTTGTAATATAAGTTCCCATTGCATCTTTTAAATCAATATCATAAGTATCAATACTTTTTTGCCTAAAAGGATGAGCTCTTAAATAGTAGCTTGTATCGTGAATCCAAATATAACCATGTTTTCCATATCTAATAGTTTCAGTATATTTTAAAAGCTCTTTTTTTAACTCTTCTTCACCTAATTTTGTATTTCTTTTTACATGGTGTTCTAAATAGTTTATAATATAATCAACTTCTTTTTTTAGAATATTTTTTTGTTTATCAATATATGCTTTCTCTACTTCAATACTCTGTGCTTCAAAATAGTTATTCTGATTTTCTATAAAAAAATAAATAGTAAAAAAAGCAATAAAAACTACCGTTAAAATAGGTGTTAAAATAATAAGTTTTGGTATATTTTTTTCACTAAACAATATCTTATCTCCGCTTTAAAAATAAAAGTGTACCAAAACTAAGTGAGAAAGTAGTGAGTTTTTTAATATTATTTGGCATATAATTTAGATAAATAATATTTTTTTATAAAGGAGGACATTATGTTAAGTCCTGATGCAGTATATAAAAAAAAGATAAATGATGATTTTACAAATGGTAAAGAATTATTAAAAGATTTAAAAGATAATGTAACAATCTTTGGAAGTGCTAGAACAAATAAAGATGATAAATATGCTAAATTAGCTTATGAACTAGCTTTTAATCTAAGTAAAAATGGTATAAATGTTATTACTGGTGGTGGTGATGGTATTATGCAAGCTGCCAATAAAGGTGCATATGATGCAAAAAATGCCCACTCAATTGGATTGAGTATTTATCTTCCATTTGAGAAATCATTAAATCAATATACAACTAAAAATCTTACATTTAACTACTTTTTTTCAAGAAAATATATGTTAGTTAAATACTCAAAAGCTTGTATAGTTTTCCCAGGAGGTTTTGGTACTTTAGATGAAATGTTTGAAGTTTTAACATTAACACAGACTAAAAAAATGCCAAAAGGTTTCAAAATATATCTTGTAGGATATGATTATTGGGAGTATTTATTAAAATTTATTGAAAAATCACTTTATGCAAATAATATGATAAGTAAAGAAGATATTCATATTATCAAAGCTACAGATGATATCAAATTAATTGAAGAGGAGATAAAAACTCTTTTAAAATAAAATATGTATCAATTTTGATACATATGATATTTTTGATTCTCTTTTGCTTTTCTTTCTTCAAGCTTTTTATATGCTAAAATTGCTTTTTGTTTTAAGTCTTCATCTACTTCATTAGATTCATATTCTCTTAAAATATTTGCTAAGACAAGCGTATAAACGATGCTATTGAGTTTTAAAGAGTCTTCATTTCTCATAAGTTTATCTAAATCAATCGCATAAACAGCTTCTTGAAAAGTATAATAAAGTCTTTGAGAAACATCATCAAGTCGGTATGTATATCCTAAGATTACTAAGAAATTATCTTCATACTCTTTCAAACATTCTGATTCATTTAAAATTTTTTCAAACTCAAAAATATCTTTTCTACATTTGCCATATATATCATCAGCCTCTAAAAGTTTGTTCTTAAAAGCATGAAAATAATCAGAAATTCCACTAGTCATTTTTTTAATTATCCTTTTTCACAATTAATCTATTATATAATATTAAAATAAAAATAAATATTTATACTAGGAATAAAAATGAAAAAAACAACAATCCTTGCATCTTTAATTTTAAGTTCAAGTCTTTCTTTTGCATTTGATTTAAATGCACTTACAAAAGATGTAATTGATACAGTTACAAAACCAACTACGACAACACAAACAACTTCAAAAGAACAATCATCACTAGATAGTTCTACAGTATCAACTGGATTAAAAGAAGCTTTAAAAACAGGTGTTAACTTTGCAGTATCAACTTTAGGAAAAGAGAATGGTTATTTAAACAATAACAATGTAAAAATCCCTTTACCTGATAATTTAGCAAAAGTTGAAACTCTAATTAGAAAAGCAGGTGGAAATGAAATCGCTGATAATTTAATCAAATCAATGAATAATGCAGCTACAAAAGCAGCTCCTAAAACAGCAGATATTTTTATCAAAAGTATTGAGAAAATGTCAATTGAAGATGCTAAAAAGATTTTAGCAGGTGATAACAATGCTGCTACAAAATATTTTGAAGATAATACTTCAAATTCATTAAGAGAAATGATTAAACCAATAATCCAAGATACAATGAAAGAGAATCAAGTTGCAACTTACTATGATATGGCAAACAACTTTTATAAAACAAATGTAAAATCAATGGTGGATGAAAGTTCAGTAATGGGACTTGCTAAAAACTTTGGAGTTGATTCATATCTTCCAGGAAGTAGTGATAAAAACCTTGATGAATATGTTACAGATAAAGCAATTGATGGATTATTTAAAATGATTGCACAAAAAGAAGCAGAAATTAGAACAAGTCCAATTGCACAAACTACATCTATTTTACAAAAAGTATTTGGAAACTAAAAAGGTTAAACCTTTTTAGTTATCAAGTTTAAAGTAACCATAAATTCCATTTTGTTTTACGATACTTAAATCAAGACTTAAAGTCTCATCACTATTTTGTTCAAACTTATAAGTATAAGAGCTATCAAACTTTTTTAATAAATTTGTGTAAAGCTCAGATTTTACATCTAAAATAAAAGTATCTTTATTTATTTCATAAATATAAATAAAGTTTAAAATAAAGTGATTATCAATTTTATAAGTAATAAAATCAAAACCGTCAAACTCTATCTTCTCTAAAACATCCATTTGTTTTATTCTTAATGAATCTTTTAAAAAAGAAATATAAATAGAACTTGGTAAACCTTCCCATTGAACATCATTATCTATATGAATATGTTCTAAAAAAACAGCATCAGTTTTTAAAGTATAGGCATCTAAAACATAAGAGTCATGTCTTGTTTTTGTTTCGTAATTATCAATTTCATAGGTATAAAAATTATCAGAATCTATTTTAAAAATTAGCTTATTATCATTGAAAAAAAAGCGTGGTCTTGATAGTTTTATAAAACTTTTTAAGAAGTTTTTTATGATTCCCATTTGAATACCTTAATTTAATTTAAAGAAATGTACTTTAACATATTTAAATGTGAATTACAAGGTTTTAAGAGCTATATTTTAGTTTTTTAAGAGATTCACTTTCGTGAATCTCTTAGAAGCTTTCCCACTCATCATCAGATGATATGTCATTGAAAGTTTTTGGTTCATATTTTGTTTGTACTGGTGCCGTCTTAGGCTTTGTTGTTCTTACTTCAGTTTTTGTATTAGAGTAAGAAGGCGTACTACTTACACTTGAAGTATTAATAGCTTTTATATCTTTTGAGATATCAATATTATCTTTTCCTGCAAACTCTTTTTCATCTGCTTTTGAAACGATATCTTTTGCTAACTCAGCAGTATTTAAAGCAATGTTTTTAGTTTCTCCTGCAACAGTTGCATTTTTTTGTGTTTGTTGGTCAAGAGAATTAATAGCATCATTAATTTGAACGATTCCTGTTTCTTGCTCTTTAGATGCACTTGAAACATCAGAGATAAGCTCAATTGTTTTATCAATATTTGCATTTAATCCCTCATATCCTTTAATCATCTCAGCTGCAATGTTTTTACCTTCATTAGCTTTAATATTTGCACTCTCAACTAACTCTTTAATCTCTTTAGCTGCTTCTGCACTTCTTGCTGCAAGATTTCTAACTTCTTGTGCTACAACTGCGAAACCTTTTCCTGCTTCACCTGCTGTTGCTGCTTCTACTGCTGCGTTTAATGAAAGGATATTTGTTTGGAATGCAATTTGGTCAATTACAGTAATTGCTTCATTGATTGAACTTACTTGATCATTAATCTCATCCATTGCGGCTGTTGTTCTTGAAGCTAATTGTTCCCCTTGATTAGCAGAATTAGTAACTTCATTTGCTAAAACTGACATCTCAGAAATTTTCTGTGTAGTTGAAGATACATTTCCTGTAATCTCTTCTAATGCTGCTGCTGTTTCTTCAAGTGAAGCTGCTGCCTCATTTGAAGCTTGATTTAAAGTATCAACATTTGATAATAAATGTTCAGAAGAATTATTTACAATTAGACCATTTTTCTTGTTATCAATTAACATTTCAGTAATTGAATCTCCCAATGAGTTAACACCATTTGCAAGTTTTTCTAAATGCTCTTTAATTCCATTTGTATCAACTTTACTTAAATAGTTGTAATTTGAGAATTTTTCTAAAACATCTAAAATATTATCGATATTATTTTCTAAATTATCACCCATTTTATTAAGAACATCTCTTAACTCATTTAAAGCAGGATTATTAACAGAAGTTGTAATTCTTTGAGTTAGATCACCTTTTTCAAACTCATTTAAAACAGTGATTGTTTCATCAATAATTGCTCTATCTTCTTCAATACCTTTTTTAGCTTTTTGAATATTTTCATTTACAACCTGAGCCATTAAACCAATCTCATCAAAACTATCAGTTTCAAGCTCTTTTACATCTGAAGATTTTCTATTTACATAATCAAAGAAACCTTCTAATCCATCTTGAAATCTAACTAATCTTTTTACAACTACATTATTAATAGTAATTACAGCTCCTGCAATTACAAAAATAAGTAAACCTAAAGCAATAATTAAAATTAAGTTTCTAATAGCATGTGGAGTTTTTAAAACTTCAGCTTCATCGATTTCAGATAAAATTGCCCATTTAATATCAGAACTAATATCTAATGGTGCATAAGCTGATAATACAGGATTTCCATTATAGTCAATAACAACTTCTGTTTTTGATTTACCATCTAAAGCATTTAAACTAGCTTGTGTTTTTACTTCAGTATTATTTGCAAATGAAGCATTTAAACTATGACCTTTTGGATCTAAATAACTATCACTTCTCATTAATCTATCAGAACCAATTAAATAGTCCTCTTGAGATTGACCATAACCTTTTCTAAATTGCATGATTTTGTTTATTGCTCTATCACTAATTTGAAAAACAAGAATAGCTTCTACTTGCCCATTTTTAATAATTGGATTACCTAAGAACATTGCAGGAGCATTGTTACTTGGAGCATAAGGTCTCATATCTTGAAATGTTGGTTGATTTTTTTGAAGAGTTTTAGAATAAACTTGTCCTAATCCACTCTGTTTTAATGAACCATATTTTAAATTTGCACCATAATCTGACTCTTTAGCAGCAGTGTAAATTACATGTCCAGTTTGAGCATTGATTAAGAAAATATCATAATATCCATACTCTTTCATATAGCTTTGAAAATAGTCTTCATATTTATTTGTAATATCTTTTACTAATTGATTATTTACATTAAAAGAAGATTTAGAATCCAAACCTACTGTTTCAAAACTACTTTCTAAAGCATTGTACAATTCTAGTACATCATTACTTTTAGATAGTACTTTAATATCACCAATTCTTTCTTGAAAAAAGTTTATAATTTGATTTGATTTTGAATCTCTAGCTGCTGTAAGCATTGCATAGTTTTGTGCTAGAATTCCCTCTTTTGCTTTACTTACTGAAAAACCAGCTATTATCACAGCAAGTAAACTTAATGACACTACAATAAGTCCAATAACTTTTGCTTTAATTGTCATTTTTTTAAACATTTGTTTTCCTTATGTATAAATTTTAAACATTATATAATAAAATAGTTTTATTTTTACTAAAAAATCATCAAAAATCACTAAAAAATAATTTGATATAATTCTACATATTATACATAAGAATGGGGTTCTAAAGAATTGTATCATTATAAATAACACATTAATATAAAAAGGTAACCCTTTAAGTAACTATCATATAAAACTGCTAATTTGTGTTAATCTAAATTTTTATTTTTTTAGATAAAATGAAAATAAAAAAATGGAAAATCATGGATATAGAAAACTATTTTCAAAGAAATAATATCACTAAAAATCTAGCAAATTATGAAATCTATTATCAAGTATCACTTGGAAAACTTTGCTCCCTTACAAATAACAATAATATTGATTACGACATAGAACTACAATATGCACTTGGTTCAATATATGAACTTTTAAAAGATTTATCTAAACTTGACAATATCAATGAAATATTTGAAGATGAATTAAAAAAACAAGCAGCAATGGATGCTTTACAAAAGTTTGCAAATGACAATTTAGAAGATGTAAAAACAGAAAAGATTGAAATTGAGCATATGGTTCATGAAATAAATGATAATAAATTCTTCAATGAAACAATGATTCAAGTTTGTGATGAACACACAGAAGAACAGCTAAAAAAATGGGAAGCTATAATTACAGAAGATTTAGCTAACGCTATTATTGTTTCTCTAAAGCAACTAGAAAACAATAATCAATAAATAGTAAAAGTAAATCTTACTTTTACTATTTTAGAAAGAGTGATTAAATCTCTCTTTATCTTTAACTACCTCAGCAGAAGCTACAATATTCATAATCATTTCGTCTTTACTATTTGAAAACTTTTCAATAATAGTATCACAAACCTCTAAAAGTTCATTTTCATTACTTAACTGACTTAAAATAATCGACTTATTGTATAAAGCTAATGCAACTTGTTTTAAAAGTACCCCTTTTTCATTTTCATACTTTAAAACAACTTCATCATAAATTTCAAGTGCTTTAGTGATTTCATTTTCTTCTCTAAATCTCCCAGCTTTATTTACATATGCTTTAGCAACAAGCTCTTTAATGTTGTCCTCTTCATAAGTATTAAAGTTATCGATTAGATAATCATAAGCCTTAATAGCTTCTTCATTTTCATTCTCTTTTGCATGTAGTAAAGCTACATTAAATGAAGCATATGCAAGGTTATCTATAACTTCTGGATTTATTGAGTCTTTGAAGTTTGTAAGAAGCTCTTTATAAACAGAAATAGCTTCTTTTTTCTCTTTTAATTGACTTACGCAAACTGCTTTATTTAAATAAGTTTTTACTAAAACAATTTCAAGTTGAGAAGATGTATCTTCTATGAATTTTTCTAAAAGTCTATCATAACACTCAAGCTCTTTAGTATAATCCTTAACTTTTGCATAAATCAATGCTTTGTTATAGTAACTATAAGCTAAATATCTAAATATTGTTTCGTTATTTGTGTCATCAAATCTTTCTATAATTTCATTATATGTTTCGATAACATCGTGATCTTCATTTAGGTTTGTAAGAGCTGAAGCCTTACCCATTAGAGTATAAAATACATCAAGTTGATTATCTTGAGCAATTTCTAATAATTCAGGTACTAAAAGTAAAGCTTCTTCAAACTCTTTGTTTTGCATCTTTTGATTAAATTGACTATATAAATATTCAAAGTTTTCTTGATTCAATTTCATCCTTTTAATATTTGATAATAATTATTTTTAACAAAAGTATACTTGATTTATTATTAACTTCTTGCAAAACTCTCTAAAGTTTCACCTTCAAGTCTATATCCTATCCACTCATCTTGACTTTTTGCACCAAGACTTTCATAAAACTCTCTTGATGGAGTATTCCAGTCTAAACATGACCATTCAAATCTTCCACAGTTTTCATCAAGTGCTTTTTTCGCAAGATGTTTTAACATCATTTTTCCTGCCCCATTTCCTCTTTTTGAAGAAGTAATATATAGATCTTCTAAATAAATACCATTTTTACCAAGCCAAGTTGAGTAGTTGTAAAAATATACTGCATAACCAATAGCAACACCATCTTCTTCACAAATCAATGCTTTAACTGTAGAGTTATCTCCAAAAATAGCTTCCCTTGTTTGCTCTACATTTGTTTTTACTTCATGTTCTGCTTTTTCATAAACAGCAAGTTCGATAATAAAATCTAGTATTGTTTGTGCATCACTTGCTATGGCGTCTCTTATAACTATAGACATTCTTTTCCTTAATTTAATTTTTCTATTTTCTCTTCAAAGTTTTCATAATAACTAATAAATAAGTCATTATTCAACTCATCTTTAAACTCATTTATATATGCTATGATATTCTCTTTTGTAGTAAACTCTTTAGCAAATTCATCTTTTAGTTTGATATAAATAACTGTTCCTGAACCCTCATCATTAATACAAGGAGCTAAGGTATAAGTAGTTAAATCTTTTGTATTAAACTTATATGCTGTTTCCTCTGCTACTTTTTTTGAAATTATATTCACACTATTTGCGATTAAAAACAGAAAATACAATCCTACTTCTTTTAAAGATATTTCTTTATTTTCTATAGAGCTTTCTATTTTTTTTGAAGCTTGTTCTTCAACAAAAGAGTTTAACTCTTCTTGATTCATACCAATACCATTATCAACAATAGTGATTGAGTTATCTGATGGCTCAAAATAGACCTCCATCATACCTTCCCAATCTTTTAATTCTTCTTTAAATTCTGAACTATCTTTTAATTTTTTTAATTTATTTACTGCTTCATTTGCATTTGATAGTAAAGCCTTTAAAAAAAGCTCTTTTTTTAGTTCATTGTTTTGAAATATTTGTTTATACTTATTTATATTAGTTAAATTTTTAAAATTATTCATATTTAAGTTCCTTTCATTTTGAATGATGGAACTTTATCTAAAGATTCTGAAAATAAACTAATTTATATAGTATAAAATTATCAAAGTTCATTTCTTAAATAGTTTTCTATCATAGGACGATAATCCTTTCTACAAACTAAATGAGCATCAAAATCACTTTGTATTCTTGAAAGCTTTAGTTTATCTGTATAACCAAACTTATCTATGATACTTTTTGAAAGTAGTGTTACACCATATCCTGCTTTTGTAAGTCCTAACATTAACTCATAATTTTGTAAAGCAATTGTTTTATACTCTAAATCACTATTTTGCTTCGCATAATCTTGCAAATGAAGACAATAAGCACAGGTATCTCTATAAACTAAAAGATTAGCTTTAGCTTCTTTATCTTTAGGTTCTACAAAATATATTTCATCTTTAAAGATATTTAAAACTTCTAAATCTTTATGATTTGGATTTCCATTTATAAAAGCTATATCAATTTGATAATCTAAAAGTTGCTCTACTAGATTTAGACTACTATCTATGTTAAACTCTATTTTCATATCTTGGAAGTCTTTATTTAACTGCTCGATTATAGGAATAAGTCTTATTGTTGCATTTGATTGGGTTGTTCCCATCTTTAGGACTTCTTGATGATTTATATTTCTCATTTGTGAAGTTGCTTCTTCTACTTTTTTTACAATATCAACAGCAAAAGGGTATAGTTTCTCACCCTCATTTGTAAGCACTACACCTCTGTTAGTTCTATGAAATAGACTATAACCTAAGTTTTTTTCAAGCTGTTTGATTCTTGAAGTTATGTTTGACTGAGTGTATCCTAACTTTTTGGCTGCATTTGATATGCTTTTTTCATTTTTAACAGTAATAAATGCTTTTAATAAATTTGAGTCCATAAAAATCCCTATAATCTTTTGTGTTTAAATAGCTATTGTTTGAACTACTAAACCAACAGCTATGATAAATAATAAAGCTTTTAAAATCTTAGCATAAAACTTCCCATCGATTTTTTTCTTTATTTTTATACCAAAGTATAAACCAATAGCAACTAAAAACATACTAGCAAATGATATTTCAACAGCTGTACTACTAAATGCTCCAAAATATACAAAAGTTGCTATCTGCCCTACTTTTGTAAATAAAAAACATAAGTTTGATAGCTGAATCGTATCTTTTTTAGAGTATTTAAGCTCTAAAGTGTACATGATAGTCAAAGGTGCTACAACATTTGTAAGACCAGATACAACACCACCTATAAGTCCTAAACCATAAGTAGATGATTTTGGATAAGAAGAGATAAAAGTAGCTCTAACTTTTATAGCTGATTGAATCAAATAAGCAAAAATGATAAAAGCTAATAGCAACTTAAAATACTCAGAATTAAAATAAACAAGTATATAAGTTCCAACACAAGAACCAATCACCATAAGAAGTATAATAAACCAAAACTTCTTCAAAGCCTCAAAAAACTTCCCTTCACTTAAAATACTAACCAAGTTCACAATCATAGTAGGAACAATAATATAAGTAATAGTTGTTTGAATATCAGTAAAAAGTGCAACAACAGGCGTAGAAATAAGCCCAAAACCAAAACCAATACTTCCATGAATAAAAGAAGAAATCAGTATAACAAGAGTAAAAACAATAAGAAATTCAGTTTCCATATGACTACCTTTAATATTACATATAACTATGTGTAATACCAAATAGTATTACTAATCATTATATCAAAAGTTTATTAAAGGGGTTTGAAAATAAAAAGCAAAAAATATTCTTTACCAAAATACTATTCTTTCATAGTTTTATAGCTATATATTTTCCATATTGAAGTGATAACTTAAATAATGGTATATTATAATATTCTAATAAACACTTATACTTAGAATTACAATCAACTCCTAAAACAATAGCTTTCAAAGAATTTCCAAAATTAATATCTAAATCTTTTGTTTCTCTTGAAAAAACTAGCCATCTGTATTCATTTTCTGTTTTCCAATCAATATGTTTACGAAAATACTTGAACTTTAATAAATAGTTTTTATCTATTGCCTTATATAATAGTTCTGGGTTAAACTTCATTTCTTCGGAGTTAGTTTTTATATTCTTCAAGTCATAAAGTGAAAAACAAGTAGAATTTTCAATTAAAGGTATGAAATCTAAATATTCAACTTTATCTTCATATATCTTTACATTATCAATTTTATTAAACTCTTTTGATAATTCTTCTTTATCAAAAATTAAACACAAACCTTTACAATTATCTCCATAACTTGCCCACATTCTTGGTTTACCATATATATCAAGAGATAAATCAAAACAATTACTACTTTTTTTGTCATAAGAAGACACACAAAAAAGTTTTATATAATTATAAACATGTGATTTTAATTCACTTAATAAATTACAACATTCAATAGCGTCTTTATCTGAAAAACAAGGTTCGTTTTCAATCCAAGTAGAATCTCTTTCATATGGATCATTTACTTTAGAAACAGAACTGATACGTATTTTATTAGAGGGGAGTATATTTTTTAAGACTCTATGAACGTTAGTGTAATGAGCTACATATTTATCACTATTAAAATCTTCTAAATTCAAATTATTTCCTTAAATTATTTAACTTAATCTATTAGTATATAACAATTAAATAAACAACTAGTTGTATGTATATTCAAGGCGTAAATATTTTTTCTTGATTGAGCCTACAATAAGTAGGTGATTGAAAGAAAAACTATTTGCAACGCAGAAAATGCGTGCAAATAGTTGATTTATTTTTAAAGAGCTTTTGCTGTGATTCTTGATAATCTTTGCGCAAACGCTACTGCGTCTGTGATTTCCATACCTTCACTTAATTTTGCTTGGTCTAATAGTACCCATGATACATCTTCTACCATTTTATCATCTGATAAACCATTTAATTTTGTTACGATTTCGTGGTCTGGATTGATTTCTAAGATTGGTGCTGATTCTGGCATAGTTTGTCCCATAGCTCTCATCATTTGCATCATTTGTGCCATTTGTGCATCACCTGCGTCTTTTACTACACAAGATGGTGACTCAGAAAGTCTGTTTGTAACTCTTACATCAGATACACTCTCACCTAAAATATCTTTGATTTTTTTAGTGATGTCTTCAAACTTCTCTTCAACTTCTTTTTTCTCTTCTTCTGATTGCTCTACTTTTGGAGCTTCACAAGCTGTGATATCTTTGAATTCCCACTCTTTGTATGCACCATACATTGGAGTTACGATTTCATCGATTTCTTTGTCATCTAAGATTAAAACTTCGATGTCATTTTTCTTATATGCTTCTAAAAGTGGTGAGTTTCTAAGAACTTTTTCATTTTCACCTACGATATAGAAGATAGCTTTTTGTTCACTATCAGCAGCTTCTTTATAAGCTTCTAATGAAGTCATTTTTCCAGCTTCTGTTTTTGTAGATTTAAATCTAATTAATTCTAATAACTTATCTTTATTAGTGAAGTCTTGGTAAGCACCCTCTTTAAGTGGTCTATTGTATTGCTCAATAAATTCAGCATACTTTTCTTCATCTTTAGAAAGTTTTTTGATTTCAGATAAAATCTTTTTAACAGAAGATTGTTTGATGTTTGCTAAGATTCTGTTTTCTTGTAAGATTTCTCTTGATACATTTAGTGGTAAATCTTCACTATCAATAATACCTCTAACAAATCTTAAGTAAGTTGGTAATAACTCTTTTTCATCATCAGTAATAAATACTCTTTTAACATAAAGCTTAACACCTGGTTGGTAATCAGCTCTGTACATATCCATAGGTGCAGTTTTAGGGATATAGAAAAGTGTAGTATACTCATTTACACCCTCTGCTTTTGTATGAATAGTAACCATTGGGTCTTGTGAATCATGAGAGATTGATTTGTAGAAGTCGTTGTACTCTTCTTCTTTTACTTTTGATTTTGGTTGAGTCCATAAAGCTGTTGCTTCATTGATTTTCTCATGTCTTCTTTCAGTTGTTTTTTTAGCTTCTTTTCCAGCTTTTTTATCTTCTTCACTTAACTCTTCTTCTACTTCTTCACTATAGTTTAAGAAAATTGGGTAAGCGATATGGTTTGAGTATTTACCAATAATATTTTCAATTCTTGGCTTAGATGCAAACTCTTGGGCTTCTTCATCTTTAAGTTTGATGTAAATAACAGTTCCTGAAGACTCTTTTGTACAAGGTGATAAATCAAACTCACCAGTACCATCAGAAGACCATTTGTAAGCTTGCTCTTCACCTGCTTTTTTAGAGATAACATCTACTTTTGAAGCTACCATAAATACTGAATAGAAACCAACACCAAACTGTCCGATTAAGTTTGAGTCTTTTTTAGCATCACCTGTTAGAGCTTCAACAAATGATTTTGTTCCTGATTTTGCGATAGTACCAATAGAAGCGATTAAATCCTCTTCATTCATACCAATACCATTATCAATAATAGTTAAAGACTTATCAGCTTCATCAAAAGCGATATTAATCTCACCTGACCAATCTGCGTATTGTTCTTTTAGTTTATCATCAGTTAATTTTAAATAGTTTAACTTATCAATTGCGTCACTTGCATTTGATACTAATTCTCTTATAAAAATCTCTTTATTTGAGTATAAAGAGTGTGTCATTAAGTGTAATAATTGTCCTACTTCTGTCTGAAATTGATGTTTTGCCATTCTAATTTCTCCTATAATATTTTATTTTTATTGGATAATTTTAACAAAACTTTATAAAAGAAAGCTAAAGTTTTAATAATTTTTAGCACTTTTATATATCAAGTGCTAATTTTTTAAACTTTTTGCATTATACATACACTAAACATTAATAAAATATAATATTAAATAAATATAAAAGGTTTAAAAATGACAGCACTAAAAGTCTTATTTTATTTAGCAACATTGCCAATCGTTTTACTTGTAGGTTTTTATGGAGGAGCTATTGATATTTTACTTGAAGAGCAAGTAATCATGGCAAATGATTCACTAAAGTATCCTCTATATTTTTTCCCTATGCTTGGTGTATTTAAAATCATGGGAGGGATTATACTTCTTTTACCAAAGGATTTTAATAGAATAAAAGAGTGGGCTTATGCAGGTTTTACTTTTGATTTTATTGCAGCTTCATATTCACACTTTGCTGTAGGTGACCCTATAGAGAAAATAGCTGCCCCTTTAGTTTTACTTGTAGTTCTTGCTATATCTTACTTTTTAAAAGATAAAATTTAATATATTATATAAAAAAAAGATATAACTAGATAGACTTACAAAATAGATAAACTAAAGGATAAAGTTTTGGATAAAAACAAATTTTTAGAAGATTTAAATGAAGTATATGAGTATTTAGATGCTCAAAAAACAAATACAAATAAACTAATATCATATTTAGAAAATAAAGATTATGAGAAACTTACTATCATAGATGAGTTTGCAAAAAACTTAGACTTAGAGATGAGAGACGATTTAAGATTTGCACTTGTTACTAGACTTGTAAGTTTAAGAGATGATTCACTTGTACAAGTACTTAAAAAGTACGAAAAAAGTGAAGAAGAGATAATAGAACTTCAAGAGAAAGCATACTGCTTTGTAAGAGACTTTTGGCATGAAAAACATAAAAACACACTTGAATACATCAAAAACAACAACTTATTAACTCCTTTTTACCAAGAGATTTTTCAAGGTGTTTACAATGTAGGTCTAAAAATGTCATCATGGCAAAGTGTATGGACTGCACACATTATAAATGGTATAAACAAAGAGTTATTAGCTAAGTTTGATGGTGATGAGTCAAAAGTATATGAGTACTTAGAAAACAATCATCTTTATGACTTAGGTCACAATGACATGATAGCAGATAGATCATACTCAGCACTTGTAAAACAAAAAGAGGAGTATAAATCACAAGCATATATCAAGTCTTTCAAAGAGCAAACAACAGCGGTAATAGATGAGCTTGAAGAGTTTGAAGAAAGACTTATTGAGCTTGAAGATGATGTATATGGTGAAAAATGGAACTATATTTTATATATCCAATCACTAATCAAAGCCTTTAGTGAAGACAAAGAGCATAAACTAGTAGCAAAATGGGCAGATGTTGATAGAGCTTGGATGAAAATCAAAGCACCTATTCAAATAGGTCACCCTTTAGAGTACTATGAAGATCACTTTAGAAAAGCCGTTGCACTTGAGTGGGATATAAGACTTTCAAATCCACAGTTTGCACAAAATGACCACAGAGTAACAAAAATCAAATCAGCTTTTGCAAAAGTATTTGATAGAATTGAGCAAACACAAGAGTACAAAAATATCTATAACTTCTCGCTAAAATCACTTGATAAAGTTCAACTTTATATAGGAAGACCTGCTGTGTTTTTTGGGGCTGAATTCAATGGACTATTTTCAGCACAAGTTGTACCAAATGATGAGATAGTTTCAAAAGAAGAAGGTAAAAAAATCTTTGCATTTAGTGATGAAATACTTCAAAGCAGTCGTGCAAAGCCATTTTTAAAAATCTCAAAAGAGACTTTTGGACAAGAGCTACTTACAGAAGATAGAACTTTCCTTTTCAATGAAACTTCAAAATGGCACCAAGTTTACGATATCACAACTATTGGACATGAGTTTGGTCATATTTTATGGTGTGATGATGAAACAGAATCAGCTATGAATAAAACAGGAAACTTCAAAAATATAGAAGAGTTCAAAGCTACAACTGGTGGATTAGTTTCATTTTTCTTAGATGAACAAGATGATGAAAAAGAGCTTGAAAGACAAGTACTTATTGATACAGTAAAAAGAGCTGTTGGACTTATGGGATGGATGGAAGTAGATGAAGTACAACCATACTATTGTGAAGGGCTTATTCATTTAGCTGGACTTTTTGATAGTGGTATTTTAGATTGGGATGAGAAAAACCTAATCGTTGATATGAGTGATGAAAAACATGAAGCACTTAAAAAATGGTATGTTCAAACTTACACTGATTTAGCAAAACACTACCTTGATAAAAAAGACGCAACACAGTTCTTAAATCAATACGCAGTAAAAGAAGAAAAATACTTCATGCCAGTAAACAAAAAAATCAACTCATTTGTAAAATACTACTTTAAAAGATACCAAGAAATTGGTCAAGAGTTAGATACAGAAGATAAAAAAGAAAACTATATAAACTAAAGGGAAACCTTTTGTTTATATAACTACAAAATAACTCTATAAAAACACAATTTATAATGCTAAAATAAAATAAACTGTTAGAAGGATATATTATGAAAGTATTATTAACAGGCTCAACAGGATATATCGGTAGAAGATTAAAACAAAAACTACTAGCAGATAAAAATATAAATTTAAGACTTTTTGTGAGAAATAAAAAAAGTCTATCTTCAAATATGAAAAAAGATGTGGAAGTTATAGAAGGTGATACTTTTAATAAAGGTAGCCTTAGAAAAGCACTTGAAGGTGTGGATGTAGCTTTCTATTTAATTCACTCACTAAATAGAAGTGACTATAAAAATCTTGATAAAATTTCAGCTCAAAACTTTGTAGAAATAGCCAAAGAGTGTGGTGTAAAAAAAATCATCTACTTAGGTGGTCTTGGTGTTAAAAATGATGATACAAGTGAACACTTACTTAGTAGACTTGAAACAGGTGAAGTATTATGTCAAGAAGAAGGAATTCAAACTATTTGGATTAGAGCTGGGGTTATTATTGGTTCTGGAAGTACTAGTTTTGAGATTATTAGAAATCTTACAGAAAAACTTCCAGTTATGACCACGCCAAAATGGGTATTTACAAAAGCTCAGCCAATTGCTGTAGATGATGTTCTTTCTTACTTACAAGAATCAATTTACTTAGATACAAAAGATAACCTAATAGTTGATATAGGAACACAACAACTTACATACAAAGATATGATGATTCAGACAGGTAAAGCTTTGGGATTAAAAAGAGTTATTATACCTCTTCCTTTTTTATCAATAAATTTATCTTCTTATTGGTTAAATCTATTCACTCCCGTACCTTTTCAAGTAGCAAAAGCTTTAATTGAGGGACTTAAATCAGAAGTTGTTATTCAAAATGACAATGCTTTAAAATATTTCCCAAATATAAAACCTATGCCTTTTATAGAAGCTGTAAAAAAAGCTGTTGAAGAGATAGAAACAAATCAAGTAATAAGTAGATGGAGTGATAATGCTGGAAAAATTTGGGAGAAAGACCACTCAAAAGAGATAGCTGATGCTATTTTTATAGATAGAAAAGAGATGGATATTTCTAATCTTGATAAAGAAAAAGTCTTTAAAAGCTTTATCAACATTGGTGGTGAGCATGGTTGGTTTGATTATGATTTTCTTTGGGAACTTAGAGGAATACTTGATAAATTAATAGGTGGAGTTGGACTAAAAAGAGGAAGAAGAAGCCAAGATGAGTTAAGAGTTGGAGAGAGTTTAGACTTTTGGAAAGTTGTGGATATAAAACAAAATGAAAGACTTTTACTTTTTGCTCAAATGAAAGTCCCAGGAAGTGCTTGGCTTGAATTTAAAATAAAAGATAATAAATTAATTCAATCAGCATACTTTTATCCAAAAGGTGTTTTTGGAAGATTGTATTGGTACGCACTTATTCCTCTTCACTATTTTGTATTTACAAATATGATAGAAAGTATTGTAAAAAAAGCCTCTACAAAATAAAAGAGAAGCTTAGTTATAATTTGTTTAAATCATATAAAAAGAGAATTATGGAAATAAATAAAAAACTATGCCCTTTTTGTAAAAATGAAAACAAATGTGAGGCACATATTCCAAACAATAACTGTTGGTGCAATAAAATAAGTGTACCTAAAGATTTAAGAGCTTTGATTCCAAAAGAGCTACAAATGAAAGCTTGTATTTGTCAAAACTGCGTACAAGCTTTTAATCAGAATAAAGAAAAGTTTTTAAAAGAGATAAATCCATTTTAATAGATTTATCTTTTTTATTATTTTATTTGAGGAGTT
This sequence comes from Arcobacter pernae, assembly GCF_049472135.1. NCBI lineage: Bacteria > Pseudomonadati > Campylobacterota > Epsilonproteobacteria > Campylobacterales > Arcobacteraceae > Arcobacter > Arcobacter pernae. Next base: position 46,955 of record NZ_JBMOVV010000011.1, on the reverse strand, counting down.
AATTTATCCCAACCATCTGGTAATTCTTCAATTAAACTAAACTCATCACTACTGCTTGCTTTTTGAGTAAATTGTTCAGGAGTTACTAAAACTAATCCACCTTTTAAAATGCTTGTAAAGGTATTTGACTCAACTTTAGAACCTGAGAAAATAGAAAACTTAACATTAAAACCACTTATATCATAAAAACTTGAGTTCTTTCTAACTAAATGAGCGTATCTATTTTCAATTTGACAATGCATTATAACCTTAGAACCATCATGAGATAACTCTTTTTTATGTATCTTTCCAATTTGTACAAACTTATAATAAATAGGTGCATTTACATCTGCTTTTGAAGCATGAATAGAGTTCACTTTAAAAGTAACTCCCTCATGAGTTTTATCAATAGCAGGTAATTCATCAAATCCTACAAAGCTATTTTCAAAAATATTTTTGGCTTTTGAAGTTACAACTCCAATATTTACAGCCATTACTGTTGAACCTACATCTGATACTTGCTGTAAAGAAATAATAGGTTTTTTAAGATAGTAAATAACACCTTTTTTAGCAAAACTTTCATAGTCATCATAAATTTGTGCTTTTACAACTGCTTTTTGCTTTTCATTTAAAGATATCTTTGTAACTTTCCCTATCTTTACACCCTTGTATGTAAGCTGTGAGAACTCCTCATGTAAACCTTCCACATCATCAAAAACTATAGTAATACTGTTTGAAATATTTTTTAACTCATCATAAGAAGAGTATATTTTTCTTTTAGTATAACTTTTATCTGTTTTACTCTCTAAGTGAATAGAACCCTCTAAAAAGGAAGTAAAGTTATCAATATTTAGATTTATTCCATTTAAACTAGCTTTGAAATCTAACTTTGACTTCTTATAAAAAGCACTTGTATTATTTATATATTTCTTAAATCCTTTATAAATAAAAAGCTTAGCTTTTGATTCATTTTCAGAAAAAGAGACAGACTTAATAAAACCTATTTCTTTATTTTTATAAACAACAGCCATACCCTCTTCTAAACTAAAACTATTATCAAAGTAAGCAGTAAATAAACTTCCTTGGTTATATACTCTTTTTAAATCTCTAACTTCTTTATAATCTTCATAAAGTTTGAAACTATTCTTTGTAAGTTTAGAAGCTCTTTTTTCACTTAAAATACCAATAGCTCCATTTAATAAAGGTGTAAAACCACTATAATTTATATCTAAATCAAGATTTTTCATATCTATAAGTTTTGAACTCATATCATAAAATAAAGTATGGTCATTTACTAAGTTTTCATACTCTTTATCTAAAGAGACTTTTATTTCTACTTTTGAGTAGTTTTTACTAAAATTAAAATCTACTACTTTTCCAATCTCAATATTTTTAAAATATAGTTTTGATTTTTTTGTAATAGAGTTTAAATCATTTGCATATAAAGTAATGATTTTACTATCTAAGCTTTTTTGTAAGTCTTGATAATCCTTAGCTATAAATATCTCTTTTTCTTCACCCTTTTTATAATCTAAAGAAATATAATCACCCCTTACAATATTTCCAAGATTCTCCACTCCATCTATACTTACATTTGCTCTTTTAATGAAAAATTCTGACTTATCTGTAAGTAGATATTTATACTTGTCATATACAAAAGCTTTTGTTGAAATATCATCAGGAGTTAGAGATATTTCAGTGATTTTTCCTACTGTAATACCTTTATAAATAATAGGTGTGTCTTCCCCTATTCCACTTGCATTTGCAAATTTGATATGAAAATATTTTTTCTTCTTTAAATCATCTTTACTTGAATAAAGAATATGAACTTCTTCTCTTTTGATTTTTTCATCATCTTTCTTAGGAGTTATAACTGTTATCCCACCAACTATTGCAGAGTATAATGAACCTAACTCTACATTTAATCCACTTGGACCATAGTTTACTTTTAAAGCGCTATTCATTACAAACTTTGAACTATTATTTACAAGGTAATTAAATTTATCATAAATATAGGCATTTAAAAATGCTTTTTCTGCTTTAAACTCTTTTGATACAACTTCACCGATTTGATACTGGTTATAGAAAATAGGTGTTCCAACTTCTAAGCTCTCTTTATCATTTGCAAGAAGTGTGATATAGTACCCATCTGCTGAAAGCTCATCGTCAGGTCTACTATCAAGCCCTTCAAAGATGTACTTCTCTTTTCCTGTTTCAAACTCTTCTTTTGTTCTAAATTTTGGTGAGATTTCAATCTTAAAACCACTAATTAAAGTACTTAATCCTGATACTTTTGTCAATGAGATTGTAGGTCTTTTGATATAAAATCTTGAACTTTCACTTGCCACATATTTAGCTACTTCATTTTTTACAAGGATATTTACTTTTACACTTTTTAAATCATCATGAAGTTTAATATTAGTTACTTTACCAAGTTGTAGTCCTTTGTACTCTAAAGGAGTAACATTCTCTTTTAATCCTTCAGCACTTTTAAAAACAACTTCAATATTTGTTCCTTTTTTCATATATGATTCATAAGCAATCCAAGATAAAATACCTAAAATAATTAAAGGTAAAACCCAAATAAAAGATACAGCTCTTTTACTTGTTTTCTCTTTTGCTTTATATACTACATCAGTTATTTCTTCATTTTGATTACTCATCCCAAATTATCCTTGTATCAAATCTATAAGCAGCTATCATAGTAATAACAACAACTAAAGCAAAGGAAGTAGCAGCGATACCACCTTTTATGTTAAAAAGTTCATCCATTTGCACAACAGAAGCCATGATTGCAACTACATAAATATCAATCATAGACCATTTTCCTATCATATCAATAAACTTAAAAACTACTAGTTTTGTTTTATTACTCATTTTTATACGTATTTTCAAACTTACAAAAATCAATAATAATCCAACAAGTTTTACCACAGGAATAACAACACTTGCTATAAAAACAACACTTGCTATAAAATAGTTTTCATACTCTAAAAAACTAATAACACCTTCTAAAATTGTACTTTGTGTTGTAACTCCAAACTTTGTAATCTCCATCATTGGATATACCATAGCAGGAATATATAAAAGTATTGCACTAACTACTAAAGCTAATGATACTTGTAAAGAATAATGAACTCTTTTTCTTACAATATGATTACATCTATCACAAACAAAATTATCATAATTAGATTTTTCAAAAACTTTGTGACAGTTTTTACATGAAATTAAAGGCATTTACTCTCCAAAAACATTTTTACCCTCAAACTTTATATTAGACATATACAAACAAAACAAATATACTAACATAACATAAAAACCAACATCAAATTTAGTACTATCAGCCATCCCAACAAGCTTGATATATGTTACGATAACACTTATAATAAAAACTTCTATAAATCCCCAATGTTTAAAAAACACTAAACTATCATGAAGTAAAGTATCTGTAAAAAACTTTATTTTAGTATGCATTTGAATAAATGAAAAAATTATAATAAGCGAATTTAGAACAGGTGCTAAAAAAATAGTAAAAAAGACAATTAATGCCACAAAAAAAAGATTTTGTTCTAATAAAATCAAAATAGTATCATATAAAGTTGTCTTTAAATATGAGTTATTAACATCTAAACTAATTAAAGGATATATATTTAAAAGTACAAAAAGTAAAAGCGCAGAAACTGCGTAATATAATGAGTCAAAACTATGATTGTTTTCAAGTAATAATCTAGAATTGCATCTTGGACATTTAAACTTTTTGCCTTTTTGCTTTTTTTCTTTAGCAATAAAAAGTCCACATCCATAACACTCAATTACTTTATTTGTATCTACTGACATTATTTCCCTTTAGTTAAGATATATTTTAACATAATTAACTTTTTTATGCTTTAATAGTTTTAAGTGAGTATTTTACTTTACCATAGTATTATTACTTTGCTATTTAGCATAAATACAAACAATTTTTAAATTTAAAAGGTTAATAAAATGGAATTTAATATAACTCCTGCTCAAGTTGGAACTAGACCACCTGTTGAAAAACCAAGCCCAGCAGTTTTAGAATATCTTGGTGAAGAAGGAATGAGAAAACTTGTTTCTGATCATTATGATTTATTAAGACAAAGTAACATCAAAGGACTTTTCCCTCCTACAGACGAAGGGTTTGCAAAAGCAAAAGAACATTCAGCAGATTTCTTTATTCAAATTTGTGGTGGACCTCAATACTTCAATCAAAAAAGAGGAAGACCAATGATGGCTGCAAGACATGCACCATTTAAAATTAATCCTGAAGCTAGAAGAGTTTGGCTTGAATCATATGCAATGGTTTTAAGAACACATGAAATGCCAGAAGAATTAAAAGTATCTTTTTGGAACTACCTAGATATCTTTTCTATTTGGATGATGAATACAAATGAAGCTTAAAAGAGTAAGAAAAACTTACTCTTTTATATAAATACCAATTCCCTTTTCAGAGGCAATATCGATTTTTTCTAATTTAGACTTTAATCTATGAATTAATTGTCTTCTTGCAACATCTGAACCTTTTTTATCTTTCCAGATTGCAGTATTTACAGCATCATAAGGTAAAATATCACCCATTGAATTTACTAATAGAGAAAGTAAAATACTCTCATTTCTTGTAAGAACGATTTCCTCATCATTTTCAAAAATCTTTTTATTTGTAAAGTCATATTTATAAACATCATTGATGTCTTTCATTTTTCTTTTTTCTAAAATTTGATATTTTGAAATTGCAATTTTAATCATTGTATCAAGTTCATCAATTCTAATTGGTTTTACTAAATATCCAACCATATTAGTAATATCTGAAGCTCTTTTAATTTTTTCTTCATCATTGTAAGCAGTTGTGAAAATAATAGGTAAGTTATAAGTATTTTGTAAAATCTTAGAAACCTCTATTCCATCTGTTAAACCTCTAATCTCAATGTCAGAAACAACAATATCAATACTTGTATCAAAAGCCACTTCTAAAGCATCTTCAGCAGTATCTACAATATCTACTACTTCATATCCAAAGTTTTCAATAACTGATTTTAAATTTTCAGCAATCATTTTTTCGTCTTCGATTAAAAGTACTCTAATCTTATCCAATTTTACCCCTTTATTAATTTCCTATCGCTAATGAGTATAAAACCATACAATACTCATCTATAAACTCGCAAACTTCATCATCATAATAAGCACCTATTCCACTACAACCAATTTGCATATAGTTACTTGCTAAATATAATCTATGACCAATTATTCCAGCTTTTTGATATAAAGCCTGATAGTTTTTATCTTTTGAAGTTAAATAAAAAGTTATAGCACTACTTGAACCTAAGTCTTGTTCTAAACATAAATAACCAGCCTTAGTTTTAAAATCGCCTTTTTTTATCAACTTTCCATTTTTATATAAACCAATAGGCATATTTTCAACTCTATTTATAACATAATAAATATCTATTTGCTCATCACAATCAGATGTAATTGCTTGATTTAAAATATTTAATATTGATTCATATTCAACTTTTGTGATAGCTTTTTTAGAAAAGCCTCTAATAGACCTTCTTTGAAAAACTGTCTGTTTAAAAAGTTCTTTATTATATACAAAATTTGCTTTAGATAATTGTACTATTTTATTATTTAATTTAGATGAGAGAGAATATGCCTCTTCTATTAGTTTATTTCTCTCAAAAATCTCATCTTTACTATTTTGCTCAACTTTTAAACCATCTATAGTTGGTAGAGTCAAGGTTATAGGGCTTTTTAAGCTATTTTCATTCTTTGAACATAAAACAACTGATGTAAAAAACTCTTTCTCATCAAAATTAAAAAGAGTATTAAGTTTTTCCCTATTAAAATCATATAAAATTGAAAAATCTTTTTCAAAAAGGTAAGAAGAGGCTTCAATTGAACCTAAAATATGCCCTGCATCTAATAAACAATATCTAAATGCTCTATTTTTATATTTCCATGATGAACGATAATATATAGATGAAATTAAAAAAATAAAACCATCTAAAGAACTATCTAAACCTAAATTTGCTTCTATTCCTTCATTTTCTTTGAGTTTATAAAGCAAAGTTGCACTAGATGAGCTAATCTCAAAATGATAAATTCCATCTTCGAAACCCTCTTCATTTCTAACTTGAAAATAGATTTCATTTGGATAAAGTGCTCCTGCACTTGGATTTACTCGAAGATAATATTCAACAGAAGGATAAACCTTTTTGGCACTAACCCCTGCTATTAAATATATAAAATTGTGGTTATCTAAGTTTGTATTTAAATCTATTCTTTCAAACTCATTTGGATAGTTTTTAAAAGTACTTGGTTGATTATCCCAATCTAATCTGTTAGGGAAAGCCCTAACAGAATGGTATGAGTGTTTTGTTTCTAAATGATATTTAAAAAAATCATAAAATTGTGTCATTTTTACCTTTATTTCTTAGTAGCAGTAATTCCTGGATTTTCTGGTGTTCCAACATAATCATTTGGTGTTGATGTTGCTTTAAAATAAGCAAATACAGCTCCTACAATTAATAAAACTACTATTACATTTCTTACTATATTTCTTTTTTCTTGAGATTCATTTCCATCATAATCTTCAATTTTATCCATACTTAATTCATCGTCAAAATCTGTCTTTTTCATAGTTATATCCTTTCACATTTTACTATAAGTATAACTAATTTAATTTTAACAATCAAGTGTTAATTATAAGTTAAAATTATATCAATGAAACCATTAACTGATTAACAGTAATAGCTATTTCTTTAATATCTTTTACTTCTTTTGCCATAAATGAATCTAAATGAGATCTAACTTTATAGAAAACCTCTTTCTCATTTGTTACAAAATTTGCAAAAGCTACATCAGGTTCTTCGTTTAATCTTTTAAACTCTAAAACTTTCTTAGTGTAGTGTACCACAATAAAGTCAATGAATTGTAACACCTGATTTCTTAGAGTCATATCACTTTGTGTTGATATTTTTACTCTATTTAATGCAATTACTATCTCTAGAATATTAAATTCGTGAATTAATGAATAGAATAGAATAATTACATCTTTAAATGAATGATTTGTACTCTCTTTTATCATAATTGCAGCAATTGCAAATCTTAAATAATCAATTACAGAATAGAACTGATTAAAGTCATTATCATCTTCAATAAGAACTTCTACTCTTTGATTATGAACTTCTGATAATAACAAGAACAACTCTTCTTTGTGGTCTAAAATATGAGAAGAATCTAATTGATTTTTCTTTAAATATTTTAACATCCATCTTGTACTTGCATATAATGTATATTCTAGTTTATTGATTAATTTATACTGTTTTTCAACATTCATAACATAATCTTGGTCATAAATCTTTTGTCTAATAGTTCTAGCACCAAATAACTGCTTGATAATAAGATAAGATTTAATCTTTAATAAGAATCTATCATTTCCTAGTTTTTCATAATCACTAACAAAAGTACACCCTTGAGAGTTGATAATTATATCAGCCATCATAGTAGCAATAATCTCTCTTTTTAAAGGATGATTTGATATATCATGTTCATAAGCACCTACAAAAGATTTTGGGAAGTATCTATATAAGAACTGCTGCGCAAATTGCTCATCTATTAGTGTTGAATCTAATAATACTTTTTTCACAAAAATCTTGCTATAAGATAGTAATGAACCTAATACTGGTCTTACAATTGAACCATGAATATCAATTATTTCATTTATATTTTCATTTTTAGGAATATAGAAATCTCTTCTATTAAAAGCTTCTATATTGTTTTCTAAAACTTCTATTGTTTTTATAAAATCATTTACATATTTTCTTGAAAACTGCTCATCAATAGATATAACAAAAGCTTGGTCGTAGTTACTTTGTAAAACCATATCAACTACTTGATCAGTTAAAGAGTAAAGTGTATCTTGTACTTGCTTTTGAGTTAAAACACCTTGTGATTTAATACTATTTAATAAAATCTTTAAGTTAACTTCATGGTCAGAAGTATTAACTCCCGCTGCATTATCAATTGCATCTTGGTGTATTCTTCCTCCATTTAAAGCATATTCAATTCTTGCTCTTTGAGTAAATCCTAAATTTCCACCTTCACAAACTATCTTTGCTTTGATTTCATTTGCATCAACCCTTACAGCTTCATTTTGTTTATCACCTAAATCAAGGTTATTTTCATCACTTGCTTTTACATAAGTTCCAACACCACCGTTAAATAACATATCAACTTCTAATGTAAGTAACTTTCTACATAATTCTTCACCTGATATTACTTTTTTAGTAGTATTTAAAAGCTTTTTAATTTCAGGTGTTAAAGTAATCTCTTTATCACTTCTTTTAAAGATTCCTCCACCTTTTGAAATAAGTTTAGTATCGTAGTTTTTCCAACCACCATTTTTTGATTCAAATAGTCTTTTTCTCTCTTTGTAAGAGGCTTTTAAATCTGGTGTTGGGTCAATAAAAATATCACTATGAGAAATAGCAGCTACTAGTTTGAATTTTTCTGATTCAATCATACCATTTCCAAAAACATCTCCACTCATAGAACCAATACCAACAACAGAAACTTCATCTTTGTAAATATCAATACCATCTTCAATAAAGAATCTTTTTGTAGACATAATAGAACCTCTTGCAGTGATTCCTAAGTCCTTATGACCGTAACCATTACTTCCACCACTAGCAAAAGCATCACCAAGCCAATAACCTCTACTAATTGCAATATCATTTGCAACATCACTCATAGAAGCAGTTCCTTTATCAGCAGCAACTACAAAATACGGGTCATCACCATCATAAGCTATGATTCTTTCATCTCTTACTACTTCAGAATTAACCATATTATCAACTAAGTCTAAATTAGCATTGATAAACTCTGAATAAACATAAGTAAAAAACTCTTTTGTTACATCAGCACTTGGTCTATTTATAACAAAGCCACCTTTTGAACCATCAGGAATAATAATAGAGTTTTTACCTTCTTGAGTAATCATTAAAGATTTAACTTCTTGTCTATAGTCATCATGTCTATCTGACCATCTAAGACCACCTCTTGATACTTTTGACATTCTTAAATGAACACCGTAAAATTCTGGATGATAAATAAAGTTTTCAAAGTTTGGTTGTAAACCTCTTAAGTCTTTTCCAAAAGTTTTTGTATCAATTTTAAAAGATATAGTCTCTTTATCTAAAAAGTAGTTTGTTCTTAAAAGTGATTTTAAAAATAGTAATGTAATATTTAAAACTTTATCATCAATAATTTGAGGAATAGCCTTAATCTCATCTTTGATTTTATCTTCTAGTTCTACTAAGAGTTTTTTTCTATCTTTTAATTCAGGGTCAAATTTTGCAATAAAATATTTAACAAAAAGACAAGCTAATTTATCATGTTTTGTCAAAGTATTTAAAATTGTTGCAGAGTTGATAGTTAAAACCGCTTGGTCAATATACTCAATAAATGCTCTTAAAAGTTTTATCTTTCTTAGTGATAAGTTTTGTTTATAAACTAAAGAAAATGCTTTTGAGTGTTTAAGACCTGTGTTTTTTAAACTTGTAGCAATAATATACTCTAAATTATCCTTTGCTTCTTCAAGTTTTGTTGCATCTTTAACATTTAAATTAAATCTTGAAATATAAATATCTTTTTCATTGTGAGATACACTATACGTAACCTCATCAATAATCTCAAAACTAATATTATGAAGTAAAGGAGTTATATGCGATAAGAAAAGTTTTTTTGTTGAAAAAATCTTTACATATTTTGTATCTTTTCCATCTAAAATTTTAGCAACTATTCCTTCTTTTAAAACCTCTTCAAAAAGCTCATCGCTTACAGCTAAATCATCAGGAGTTAAAAGTTGTGAACATATTGCATGCATATCCGAATTAGCCATCATTCTTCCTTTATATTATAAATTATTTTATAATATCTTACTCTTTAAATGTTAAGAGATTATTAAAATATTAGATTTTTTATAAGCTAATAATATATTTCTTACTATGATGTAACCTTATAGTAACTTGCATTTAATAGCTTTATTAAATCTTCTGGTTTAACCTCAATATCTAAACCTCTTTTACCACCACTTACAAAGATAGTATCATAGTTTTTTGCACTCTCATCAAGAACAGTTTTAAGTCTTTTTTTCTGACCTAAAGGAGAGATTCCTCCAAGTAAATATCCTGTTACTTTTTGTGCTTCTTGTTTATTTGCCATTACAGCTTTTTTTGATTTAAAAGCTGTTGCAACTTCTTTTAAACTCAGTTGATTTGCCACAGGTAAAACAGCAACAGCTAACTCTTTTGGTGATAATTCAACTAAAAGTGTTTTATAAACTTGATTTTCATCTAAACCTAGTTTTTGTGCTGCTTCTTCTCCATAGTTTTCACAAGCGGGGTCATGGTCATACTTATGTATTTTAAATTCACATTTATTTTTTTTAAGTAGATTAATTGCTGGTGTCATTTAAAATGAAACTCCTTTTTATTTTCTCTTCACCATTTAAAATAATAGAGACAAAATGCTCTCCTAAATAGTGTTTCCTTGTTGTTAAGTCTTTAAAACTTAGTTTTTTTATAAAACTTTTATTTTTTGTTTTATGTTCATTTTGACTTATCATAAAAACTTTTTTAGAGTTTGTACTGTTTGCTTTTTTATAATAAATAGCATACTCAACTCTTAAATTTCCTAAAGTTTTTAAACTATTTAAATCAAAAGAAAAAGTAAAATCTTCTCCAAGATTTACAGAAGAATCATACTGAAAATTTCTAATATCAATATGAGAAGTAGTTCCATAATCAAAAAGTTTTAGTATTTCTACATCACCTTTTTTAAGAAGGGTTCTACTTGCATGTTTACATATCCAATCTAAATCTTTTGAGATCCCAAGATTTTTAGAAACAAAATCTATTACTATTTTTGGATTATCTTTTGAGATGTCATTTAGATTATTTGCAAGGCTTTTTTGAACATACTTGCTCTCATCATTTTTAAGAAGTTCAATTATCTCTAAAACTTTTGAAGGCTCTTTTTTAAACTTTGGAAGAGCTATTGCCCAAGGAAGTCTAGGACGACACCCTTCACAAGATAGTCTTCTTATATGTTCATTTGGTGATTTAGCCCAAAGTTTCATCTGCTTCATAGTTTTATCTTCATATTTTAAGATAAACTCTCTAATTGCAAACTCACTACTACTATCAATAGTAAAAACCTCTAAAGCCTTCATTGATTCATCAAAATAATCCAAACCAAAAACACCAACAAAGTCTTGAAAAAACATAGCTTCAAAGCTAGTGAATTTTTTTGAAGCTGGCTTTAAAACCTCAAGTTGTTCCATATAAGAAAGAGGTAGATAAGCATGAAGACATAAAGCTATATGTCTCATTCTATCTTTTAATTCTAAACTATTCCATGTTTTATCAAAAATAGAAGCTTCAAAAGATTTTTCATCAAAATCCTTATAAAAAACTTTTATTTCATTTGCTAGATTTTTTATATACTCTTTTGTATATACATTTTTTAAAGGCTCACTCAAAATAGACTCTTTTATTCACTTATTAATATCAATTTTCCTGTTTTAGGGTCTTTATAAACTTGCCCTAAAGATTCATAACCATTATTTGAAGCTTCATTATTTTGTAAATCTTTAGGAATATTTGCTAACTCTTTGCCTTGCTTTATCTCTTGTTTTTGCTCAACATTAAAGTGCTCTTGCAAGTTTGGGTTTATTGCAACAAGAGCAGCTATTAACCCACAAGCAAAAACCAAAATAATATCAACAAGATTTGCTAAAGGTCCTAAAGGCTCGTCATCTTCTTTAGAAAAATGCTCACTTGAAAATCTATTTCTCATTTTGATTTTCCATAAAAGTTAAAGCATTATCATACCATCTTCTTCTTAGCCTTGCTATTACAAAACCTATCATTCCTGCAAGTAAACCTAATACCGTTGTATCAAAAGCTACAAGCATTGCTGTACTAAGTATTTTTACATCTCCATCACCAAGTGCCGCAAGTCCAGGACCTAAAGGAATCAAAGTTCCCATAAGCCCTAACATTGGAGATATTCTTGTAATAAAATCAGCCCTTTCAATTCTTTTTTTTGCATGAGCTAATACATATGAAATGTCACTGTTGTTTTTTAATCTTTTTATTTCTACAGTTCTCTCACCTATTGTAATTCCAACTTCATAAATTGCAAAAGCTACAAAAAATAAAAGTGCCCAAGAAACTGGTTCTAAAAGTATACTTGTGATTTGATGCATTAAACCTAATGATATTGAAGAAAACATCTAAATTCCTTTTTTTCTATTTAAAATAAGAGAGTTAAATAAACCTGCAAATAAAACTAGTAAAGCACCCAGTATTAGATATATAAGATAACTTTCTTGAGAGTTCTTGTTTTCATCTTGACTTTTATTTACTTCTTTTTTTTGATTTTGTTCTTGCTGTTTTAACTCTATTTCTTTTACTGCTTTATAATTATCTTTTTTAATTTCTTGTTTCTCTAATCTTGAAGCTTCAACTTTTTGTGCAAGTTTTAAAGCTTGTTGTTTTGAAATATTTTGTTTTACAAACTCATAAATAGGATGGTTTGAATGAGTATGACCACTTCCTGGAATTCCCTTTTCTATAATATTTTGTGCAAATTTTTCAGATAACTGCTTTTTAGTCTCTTCACTTGTTTGCCAAAAATCTTTTTGAATTGCAACAAGCATAATTGCTAAAATATTTGTTTGTACATGAACTTGATGATTTGAAGATAAAAACTCATCTAAACCAAGATTTAGCTTATCATCTACATAAACAGCTTTTACTTCTTCCCAAACACCATCTTTAATAATCTCTGGATTAGTAACTTGCCATCCCCATAAATACTCTATAAACTCACTTCCCATAGTCCTAGCTCCAGCATAACCTTCTTTCATAAGTGGTTTAATCCATTGAGGATTAAAAAATCTTCCTCTTAATTCACTTAAAAGTGCTGTTTCTAAACCATCAATTTTTAAATCATTTGTGTTTGAATGATTTAATACATAAGATTTTGGTTGTTTGTTTGTTAAAGACTCTATTGCTAGATTTAAACCACCTAGATAATCAAAAGTATCGTTATTATCGATTAAACCATAAAGGTTACTAGCTCTTCCAAGATATGTACTTTCAACCTCTTTTAATTGTCTTATAAAACTTTGTGTAGCTACTTGTGGTTCATCTTGAATACTATAAGAGTAAGACATTCTTTTTATGAATACTTTTGCTAACTCTTTTCTATCTTCCCAAGAACCTGATCTTTCAACTAACCTATTTATTCCTGCACCATAAGCACCAGGGGCTGTAGCAAATACTCTTTGAATAGCTTGTTTTCCTAAAGTTTCATAGTTAGCATTTGGATTTTGCTTTAGAAGTTCTCTTAATTCATTTACAAAGTTTGCAGCAACAGCATTTACTTCTAAACTCTCATTTCCACCTTCTTTTAAATCACCTAATGGCTTTAAAGCACTATCTAAAGATAGAGTTAAAGCAGGATAATCTTTCAAAATAGTATCATATGAAGCATCTAATGCCATAAGAACTGCTTTATGTAAAAGTGCTAACTGTGTTCCATAAAGGTCTCTAAATAGTCCAGAACCTGTAAAAATAATATCGTATCTTTTCTGTCTTCTTTCATCTAAAGATAACCTTTTTAAGCCCTTTACAATTCCTCTACTATTCCAAATAGGTTTTACTCCTAACAGCTCAAATCCAAAGGCTATCATAGCACCTTCATCTCTTACCGTATCAGAAGCCCATAAAATTACTGCTTCTTTTTTTAGAAACTCTTTTTTCTTTTGCTTTGCTTTTAAAGCCAGTTTTACACCAACTTCATATCCAACATTTGAAGGTATTAAACCACCATCAATAGCATAAAAGTTTCTACCTGTGGGTAAGGCTTCATTTGTTCTAATTGGGTCATTTCCTTTTCCTGCAGTTACAAATCCACCATTTAAAGCATTTATAAATGAGTTCATTTCAGCCTTGGGAGAGTCAACTAAATTCTCTTTAGTTTCTTTTGATAAAACATCTTCTTTACTCATTGATTTAAGCATAGTTTCAATAGCTTTATTATTCCAATCTTTTCCAAAAGTATGAAGACCTAAGGGCATAAACTCTTCTTGTAAGTGCGTTAAATAATGTCCTACTTCATGAAGTAAAAACTCATCATCAACCTCATCAAAACCAATACCTCTTACTTTTAATTCCTCATCCATACTTGCAATAATTTCATTTTTTAGATTCATTTTTTCAATTGAATCTTTTAAGTTTTTAATTGCACTTTTTCTAATATTATCATCAACAGCAGCTTCTGCACTCTCTATTAATTGTCTTAATTTTAATAAATCATCATAAAGTTTAGTTGTTGCAAGTGGAGGAGTTAAATGGTCAATCATAATAGCTTGACCTCTTCTTTTAGCTTGAATTCCCTCACCTACACCATCAACAATATATGGATAAATACTTGGTATATCTTCAATAATAAGAGAAGGATAATCACTTGCACTTAAACCAACACTTTTTCTTGGTAAAAACTCATAAGTAGAGTGTCTTCCAACATGAACTATAGCATCTGCTTTAAATTTATTTTTTAAATAGTTATAAAAAGCTAAATACTGATGAGTAGGAGGAAAAGAAAGATTTGCATGAAGCAACTCTTCATTTAGTTCCCATCCCCTTGGAGGTTGCGGTGCTAATATAATATTTCCAAACTTAACAGAAGGAATTAGAAGTTCATTATTCCAAGTCATTACAACACCAGGAAGTTCACCCCAACCTTTTATACCTTCAATTTGTAAATTTATAATTGCATTTTTTAAATCATTTGCATTTTTTAAACTATAGTTTTTATTCTCTTTTGCATTTTCTAAAATAGTCTTATACTCTACTTTTAATTGCTCCAAAAGATTAATAGCCCTTTGTCTACTTTTACTTCTAACTCCATCAAGAGCATGATGAAGATTATCCATAGTTTTTGAAACATAGTCACTTAAAGAGGTATATATCTTTTGCTTTTGTAAACTATTTATATTTGTAGATTCTTTTTGTAAAAACTCTACTATTTTTATATGTAATGCTTCTAAAGGTCCTTTTGTCATCTCACCTTGTATATCTTTTGGCAGTGTTTCAAAATAGTTTTTATACTCTTGTAAACTTAGTTTTTCTATTTTTTCACTTTGCTCTTTTAAAGCTTTTTTATCATTTGGAAGGTTTACTGCCCTTTCTTGAAGAACATCTAATAAATCCTCATGTGAAGCTGGAAGTTCTCCTACTTGATAACCTTGCTTTTTTAGACTCTTTAACATTTCAAAAAGTGTTGTAGGAACATTTAAGTTATCTGCTCCGATATTGTGACGTCCAGGAGGATGGTTATAATATATTATTGCAATTTTTTTATCTTTATTGTTTTTTTTAGTTAAAAGCATCCATTTTTTAGCTTTATTAACTATGTTTTTTATTTGTTCATCTAAAAGCTTTAATTGAAAAATATTTGCACCAGTTAACTCATCTTTAGAAGCTAAATCATTTATAGCAACCACATGGCTTTGACCTATTCCTTGAAGTTCAGGCATAGAGATTCTATAATGAATAGAGTTTTTATCTAAACCTTGAGATGAAAGTTTATATGATAAAGCAGTAGAATCTAAAACCTTAATTGCTTTCAAAATAGGTACATTTAACTCTTCAAACTCTTTTAAAACTTCACTTCTTCCCTCACCTGCACCAATTACAAAATCATGTAAAGAGATTATTGAAAAACTTTGATTTTCTTTTAAATTATGTACAATATCTTTTATACTTTTTACTGCGATTTTACTAGGTTCTCCCCATGAGCTTAAAATAGAAATAGTTTGTAAATTTGAATTTTCGTTTATTGCTTTATGTATTTGCCAAGAAGTATTATCTGCCTTGTCATTATCTAAGATAAAAAGAATATCTTTTGAGAAATCAATTTTTTTTATTAACTGCTTCACATCTGTAAAAGCTGTTGAATTATCAGAATTCAAGAAATATCTTATTTGTTTTAACTCTTTAAACTTAGGCCATGTTGAACTATCATTTGTATTTAAAGATAAAAATTTAAATAAATTCAAACTGTTTTCAACACCTCTATTATCCCAATAAGCTCTAGCTTGTAAATACCAAGCATATGAAGGAAACTCTTTTTGCTTTTGTTTTAAAGCTTTTTCATATGAATTTTTAAAATCTTTTTTTGATAAAAGACTTGAAGGTAGATTTTTATAATTTGCATTTGAAATATCTTGATTTAAAGTTATTAGTCTTCTATCGCCTTGTAAGGCTAAAACTGTTTGCTCTTTTTTATAGTCTAAAGATATTAATCTTTCAACTAACTCTCCAAATACAGCAACATATAAAACAGTATTTGCATTTGAAACTAACTCTTGTAATTGCATTTGAGTCATATTTAAAACCTGTGACTCTGTTCTAATAGCAATTTTATCATTTGAGTTTTTTAAGTAATGAATTGCACCTTGATTTAAACTTGAAACAGACCTATCTGATACGATAGAGAATATAGTTTTTTCTTTTGCATTTAGAGATAACACACTAAAAACAAAGAAGAAAAAAACTAAAAAAACTTTTAGTTTTTGCATGAAACTTCCTATTAATACTTTTATTAATACAAGAATCATTTAGGGTTAAACAGTAAAATGTCTAAAAAGAAGTATGAATACATGCTTACTTTCAGGTCACCCCGCCTGATATTTGCATTTTAATTAACTAGGTCGGTCTTCGGACTTAATGAACTTTTTTAAAGCAAAGTTTCCTTCCCATCATAAATGACAGTGGATTAGAACTTTTACATGTATTTCATGCACATATTACCGCTGCGGGGGCAGTATAGGATTTTCACCTATTTCCCGTGAATTTCTTAATTCACCTACTCAATTTAAAAATTGGATTTTATCTGTTTTGAACTTAAGATATTAATCATAAAATACTTAAATAAAACAATTTTACTTTTTTATTGACTTTCTTTGTATATAATTAGCAATAAAATTTACTTTAACTTAGGAAAACTAATGTCATATAGAACACTAGAACAAGAAATAGAAATATTAGAACAAGGATTACCTCCACAAGAAGGTGATGGTTTTATTGGAGGAAGATTAAATCCAAAGGAAGCTAGTTTAGTTCTAATTCCTGTTCCTTGGGAAGCAACAGTTTCATTTGGTGAGGGAACAGCACATGCTCCTGATGCCATAAGAGTTTCAAGTCATCAACTAGATGTTGAAACTTATCATTATATCAAGCCTTATACTGCTGGAATTGCTATGCTTGAAACTGATAAGGATTTATTAAAATTAAGTAATAAAGCTAGAAAAAAAGCTGTTAAAGCAATCGAAGCTTTAGAAAATGGAAGCAAAAATAAAAAAGCTATCAAGTTTGTAAATGAAGCTTCTGATATTTTAAATGACGCTGTTTATAAAAAAGCAATGAAACAACTAAAAAAAGGAAAAGCTGTAGCTGTTGTTGGAGGAGATCACTCTTGTCCTCTTGGACTTTTAAAAGCATTAAATGATACACAAGATGAAGAGTTTGGAGTTTTACATGTAGATGCCCACCACGATTTAAGGCAAGCCTATGAAGACTTTACTTACTCACATGCTTCAATTTTTTATAACGCACTAAATGAGTGTGAAAAAATCTCACAATTAGTTCAGTTTGGAATTAGAGATTATAGTAGTGAAGAAGAGCAAAGAATGATTGATTATGCTCAAAGAGGGGCTTGTTTGTATGACTCAAATATGCAACAACAATTAGCTTCAGGGAAAACACTAGAAGAGGTTTTTACTCCATATATTGAAAAACTTCCACAAAATGTTTACTTATCAATCGATATTGATGGATTAGAGCCACTAAACTGTCCAAATACAGGAACTCCCGTACCAGGTGGTTTAAGATATAGCGAATTAGAACACTTAATTTTTATGGTTGTAAAAAGTGGTAGAAATATCATAGGTTTTGATTTATGTGAAGTTGGAACTAGTGATGATGAATGGGATGCAAATGTTGGGGCAAGAATTTTATATCAACTTTGTGGAGCCCTACTTGCAAGTCAAGGTAAAATAGAATATAAATAGAGTCTAAAAGTAAGTTTTTTAACTTACTTTTAACTATTTAGTTTTTTATATAATTGTATAATTTCTTCTTTTTCTAACTCTCTTTTTAATTTATCTGACTCATTTTTTACAATTAAACCAAACTCTATAGCTTCATTTTTATTTAGATTTACACCTAAAAACTCACTTAAAATAAAGCTTATTCCACCTTTCCCTGATTGAGAATTTACTCTTATTACATTTTCATATCCTCTTTTAATGTCTTTTGGGTCAATTGGCAAATATGGTACATTCCAATTTTGAGCATTTGATTTTCTATAAAAATCTATTCCTTTTTTAATAGCATCTTGATGTCCACCACTAAAAGCTGTGAATATCATATCTCCAACAAAAGGGTGTCTTGGATGCACTTTTAATTTTGTTTTCTCTTCATACATAACTTTTACTTCATCAATTATTGATAAATCAAGTTTTGGGTCAATTCCTTGCGAATAAATGTTAAAAGCAAAATTTATTAAGTCTAAATTCCCCGCTCGCTCTCCATTTCCAAATAATGTTCCTTCTATTTTATCTGCACCAGCAAGTATTGCTAATTCTGCACTTGCAACAGAGGTTCCTCTATCATTATGAGGATGAATACTAATAATTAAAGCATCTCTATTTTTTAAATTTTTACACATCCACTCTATTCTATCTGCATAAATATTTGGAGTACAAGCCTCAAGAGTATTTGGTAAATTAATTATCATTTTCTTCTCAATTGTCGGTTTTACAACATCTATAACTTCATTACAAATTTTAACAGCAAACTCTAAATCTGTTTGAGAAAAACTTTCAGGGGAATATTGATAAGTTACATTTCCTTTAAAATCTCGTGTAAGTTCAACTAAATATTTCATAGATTCAACTGCCATTTGTATTATTTCATCATCACTTTTTTGAAATACAACTCTTCTTTGAAATTTATTTGTTGGATTATATAAATGAAAAATTCCATTTTTGACATTCATCATGGCTTCAACACTTTTTTTAATCCACTCCTTTTTTGCAGGAATTAATACTTGAATAGATACATCATCTGGAACTAAATCTTCCTTTATTAATTTTTGGGTAAAAGAAAAATCTGTTTGACTAGCACTTGGATAACTAACCTCTATTTGTTTAAATCCTATTTTCACTAAAGTTTTAAAATACTCTAGTTTTTCTTCGACAGTTAATGGATTTATTAAAGCTTGATTGCCATCCCTTAAATCTACACTACAATAAATTGGTGCTTTAATTATAGTTTTATCTGCCCACTCTCTTTTAAAATCTTTAATATTTGGATATTGTTGATATTTTTTGAAACTCATAGTTTACTCCATTATAATTTTTGTTTTTGATTTGTTTTTGTATATTTTGATTTTAGAAAGTTTTGAGGAAGAGGAAATAAAATGAGATAACTTGTTTTATAATATGTATACTCATAAGAAACTCCTTTTAAAATTTTAGAAATTATAGCTATGAGAAAAGATTAAATCTTGTACAAAATTAACATTTTGAAGAAATATTTTTTTGATACTCTTTTGGTGTAATTTGAAAAACTCTTTTAAAGTTTCTATTTAAATGGCTTTGATCAAAAAAACCACTATCTTGTGCAACTTGAGATATCGAAAGATTAGTAGTAAGTAAATCTTTTGCTTTATGTACTTTTTTATTTAAAATATATGAATGAAGAGGTAAACCAAATTGGTTTTTAAATACTCGAATTAAATGAACAATACTAAGTTCAAACTCTAAAGAAAGTTCTTCTAAAGAAAAATTCTCTAAATAGTTTATATCTAAATAATCTTTTATTTCATTAGCTAACTTTTGTTCTTTTTTTTCAAATAAAAAATCTTTTTTATCTAATGAAAATATTAAAAAACAAAAGTTAAATAGTTTTTCTTCTTTTTCTAAATCAATACATTTTTCATCAAGTAAACAATTACATAATAATAAAAATTCAGTGTAAATAGTTTTATTTTGTAGTAAGGTGTAAGGTAAAGAATATTGTAGATGATTTTTTAAAAGAAATTTCTTATCTAAGTATAAAACATACCCATCATATGATTTTTTATTTATTGTTGCACAGTGAGGAACTTGTTCATTTATAAGTACAACTTCATTAGGAAGTAAATCAAAAGAATCTTCATTAAAGATGATTTTTAGTGAGCCTTCTTTTATTATAGTAAGAGTTAGTTCTTCATGTAAATGTATTTTTGTACACGCAGGTATATTTTTTACATACCTAAGTTCTATAAAGGGTAGTTTCTCATTTTTAAATAAGGCAAGATTCATTTTATATTTTATTTCAAGAAATTTAATAAGATAGCAAAAGCTATCTTATTATTTATGCAAATGCAGGTTGTAAGAAAGGAATGATTTGTTTTTTTCTAGATAGACAACCGTCTAACCAAACTTTTCCATCAACTAATTTAACATCAAATGCTTTTTCAAAAATTGATGAATCAGTTGAAGAAACTAATACTTCAGAACCTTCTTTCATAATATCAGTTAAGATTAAACATGCTGTATGTAAGTTATTCTCTTCTCTTAAAGCATCTAAATCTGCTTGTAATTCAGCTTTGATTCCATCAAAAATAGCTAAATCAATAACTTCTAACTGACCAATTCCAACTGCATTTCCATGCATATCAAATGGTTTGTAATCTCTTAAAATTAATTCTCTAACTGGAACACCCTCAACAGCTGATTTAACTTTGAACATTTCCATACCAAGTGCACCGAAGTCTTCAACACCAGCAATCTCAGCTAACTCTCTAACTATTTCGATATCTTTTGGAGTACAAGTTGGTGATTTAAAGATAACTGTATCACTTAAAATTGCACATAACATAACACCAGCAATATTTGCAGGAATTTCTACTTTGTGATAGTCATACATTTCTTTTACGATTGTGTTTGTACAACCAACAGGTCTAATCCAACACTCTAATGGAGTTGAAGTTTCAATATCACCTAATTTGTGGTGGTCTACAATACCAACAACTGTAGCTTCATCAATATCTTTTGGAGCTTGACCTCTATCAGAATAATCAGTAATAAATAATTCACATCCAGCAAATTCAGTTTTAAGCTCTGGTGCTTCAAAACCAAATCTATCTAAAATAAATTGAGTTTCAGGAGAAACTGGTCCTTGTCTAGCTGGAATTGCTTCTCTTCCAGTTTTATTTAAAAGGTATGCTAATGAAATCGCTGAACAGATAGAATCTGAATCAGGAGTTGTATGTCCACATGTATAAATTGCCATTATAAAATATCCTAAATTTAATTTTTTGGGCATTTTACCTAAAATATAGTTATGTTACTTTTAAATAAAAAGATTAATTTATTTAGGAATTTTAATTGTAAACTTCGCTCCATTTTCTAAAATATCATTATGTGTAAACTGTACATTCTCTACACTCAATGAACCTTTTATATTTCTTTCTATAATTTGCTTTGACATATAAAGACCTAAACCTGTACCTTTTACTTCACCTTTAGTAGTAAAATGAGGTTCAAATACTTTATTTTTTATACTTTCATCAATACCACCAGCATTATCTTTTATCTCGATTATTGCAAATTCTTCTTTTGTATAGATATCTATAAAAATAGCTCTATAACCATCTTTTTCTTCTAAAGCATCTTTTGCATTATTTAGTATATTTAGAAGAACTTGAAGAAGTTCTCTTTCATAATTTTCCAATTCAATAAACTCAATATTTTTTACAACTTCAATATCTTTTTTCTCTAAATGAGAAGATAAAAGTTTAAATGTTTTATCTAAACTTGAAGAAAGAGTAAATTTTGATATCTCTTTATTTGCTCTAAAAAATCCTCTAAAATCCTCTATGGTATCAGATAAATGATTTGCTGAATTATTGATAGTATCAACAGAATCTTTTAATATCTCATCACTTAAAACACCTATTTCCTTTTGGAAACTAATAGAAGTTGCTGCTGTAGTGATTAAGGATAAAGGCTGTCTCCATTGATGGGCAATATTCTCCATCATTTCACCCATTGAAGCTAATTTTGATTGTTGTGAAAGTAGTTCATACTGTCTTTTATTTTCATCAACATGCTTCTCAATATCTTTTTTGTATTTCTTAAATCTTTTTTCTATAACTAAAGAAATATAAAAAGAAATAATTAATAAAACTAAACTAAATACAATTGCAATAATAAATATTTTTTTTGTGTTTTCATTGAAATTCTGAGTCATTTCTAACTCTTTTTTCTCTAACTCTTTATTTAAATCATCAAGATAAAAACCAGTACTTATAATCCAATTCCATTTAGGAATTTCTTTTACATATGAGATTTTAGTAAAAGCTTTTGTTGTATTTGGTTTTGGAAAATTCAAAGTAATAAAACCTCCGCCCAAAGAAGTAAGTTCCCTTGTTTTTTCCACAATATTAACTTTATTCATTGTATCAACTTTTGAAGACACACTTTTACCTAAAAGCTCTTTTTTAGGATGCTGTAAATACTTGTCATCTTTATCAAAAACAACAAAGTATCCATTTTTCGAAAATTTAAACTTGTCAATTTGAGCTAAAACTTTCTTCTGAATATCTTTTTCAAAGTCCTCTACATACTCACCTGTACCAATCAACCAGTCAAGTTCATAGATATTTTTAACATATCCTATTTTTTTATACTCTTTTTTATCTTCTTTAGTTTTTCTCCAGTACCATTGGTCAAAGCCACCATCATTTTTATCTAAAATCTCTAATACTTTCCTTGCAAAATACTTTCCTTTTGTATCTTGTGAATCTAAAAGATATTTGCCTTCTAAAAAAGGAAGTAAAGGATGAATAAGATTATATCCTTGCTTATTGTTTATAAAAAAGTATCCTCTATCATTGTTAAATCTCATTTTATAAATTACAGTTTTTATAATCTCTTTTATCTCTTCTTTTGTGTGAGTATCTTTATATTTCTCATAAATATTTACGATAATTTTATGTGCTTCTTCAACTTTATTTTTTAAAGACTCTTTTAATTGAGATTCTGTATATTTTTGTTCTTCTAAAATATAACTATAAACATTTTCAACTTGCTCTTTTACTATTAGTTTATGTTCTTTTATATAGTTTTCTTTTGTGTCTTTTTTGATTTTTTGAAAATTAGCTTTATTTTCAAAATATAAAAATATTGAAATTAAGAAAGTTACAAATAATGTGAAGATAGGTAGGGCATAACGTATTAAAAATAGTATTTCTTTCTCATTTTTTAACTTCATTTCAACTCTTTGTTTTTTATTATTTATATTTTCTCATAATCAAACTGAAATTAATAAATTTTATTTAAATTGCTTTGGCTATAATGAGTTTTTACACTAAAGGAGAAATTTATGATTAGTAAAGAATTACAAAAATCTTTAATAGAACAACTAAATAAAGAGTACCACTCTGCTTATATTTACTTAGGTATGAGTGCTTATTGTTCAAAACAAGGGTTCAATGGTGCTTCAAACTGGTTTTTAATTCAATACCAAGAAGAAGTTGCTCATGGAATGAAACTTTTTAAATATCTTGAAGATCAAGATGTAGAGATTAAACTTCCAAAAATTGAAGAAGTATCAGTTGAGTATAAATCACTTTTAGATGTATTTAAAAAATCATTAGCACATGAACAAAAGATGACTAAGAATTTAAATAACCTATCAGATTTAGCAATGAAAGAAAAAGACCATGCTACTTATAATTTATTACAATGGTATGTAACTGAACAAGTTGAAGAAGAAGCAACTGTAAGTGCTATTATTGACCATATTAAATTAGTGGGAGATAATGGATACGGACTTTATACAATTGATAAAGAATTATCAGGAAGAACTTTCGTAGACCCTACAAATCAATAAGAGTTAACTCTTATTGATTTATTAAAAACTGACCTTTTTGTCTGTCTTTTTTGATATTTGCATGAGATACAACAGAACCATGCATAGAGATATAAACACCATTTTTTATATCTGCGTTTAAAAAGCCAATAGCTTGCGAGAAGTTCATCGTAGCTTCAACTTTTTTGATACTCATAGGTACCATTGCCCCTGTTAAAACGATTTGTTTATTTAAATCTTTATTCTCTAAATATTGTGCTGTAATATCAATAGTATCTGTTCCGTGAACTATGATTATTTTTTCATTCTCAGATTTATTTATAGCTTCAATCATCATATCTCTATCATCATTGTCTATTTCTAAACTATCTTTAGAAATAATATTTTTGATTTCAAAATCTATATTAAAACAAGATTCTAAAATTTCATCTAAAGCTATATTATCACTTGGTACTTCAAGCTCACCTTTTAAAGGGTTATATCTTTTATTAAAAGTTCCACCTGTATTTATAATTGTAATTTTCATATATTAATTTCCTTCATAATTGCTTACCATATTTTTTGGGTGAAGAAGTTCATCTAACTCTTCTTTTGTAAATAGTTCTTGCTCTAGAATAATATCATATACTCTTTTATTTGTTGCTAGTGCTTCTTTTGCTAAGGCTGAACTTTTTTCATATCCTAAGATAGGATTTAAGCAAGTTACTAAAGTAACTGAGTTTAAGATATTTTCCATACAAACATCTTCATTTGCTGTAATTCCTTTTATACATTTTTCTGCAAGTGAATAAAAAGACCTTCTCATCATATTAATAGAAGTGAAAAGTTTATAAGCAACTAATGGCTCAAATACATTTAGTTGCAACTGTCCACCTTCACAAGCAATAGAAATAGTAGCATCAGCTCCGATTACTTCAAAAGCTACTTGATTTACAACTTCTGGAATTACTGGATTTACTTTTCCTGGCATGATTGAACTTCCTGGTTGCATTGGTGGAAGGTTAATCTCATTTAAACCAGCTCTAGGACCACTACTTAAAAGTCTTAAGTCATTACAAATTTTAGAGATTTTAATAGCAACTCTTTTTAAAATTCCTGAGATATGAACAAAAGCTCCTGTATCTTGTGTAGCTTCTATTAAGTCCCCTGCACTTTCATAATCTATTCCAGTTACTTCTCTTAGGTTATTTATAACCTTTCTTCTATACTCTTTTTTAGTATTAATTCCAGTACCAATAGCAGTAGCTCCAAGATTTACCTCTTTTAATAAAGCTTGGGCATCTCTTAATCTATAAATATCCTCATCAACCATAATTGCAAAGGTTTTAAACTCTTGACCTAAAGTCATAGGTACTGCGTCTTGAAGCTGAGTTCTTCCCATTTTTAGTACATCTTTAAACTCTACTGCTTTTTGTTCAAAAGCATCTCTTAAGTATCTAAGTGAATCTTTTAACTTATAAATTAACTCATAAAGTGTAATTTTAATAGCAGTTGGATAAACATCATTTGTAGATTGAGACATATTTACATGATTGTTTGGATGAATAACATCATAACTACTTCTTTTTTCACCTAAAATCTCTAATGCTCTATTTGCAATAACTTCATTTGCATTCATATTTGTAGAAGTTCCAGCTCCCCCTTGAATTGGGTCAACTATAAATTGGTCATTAAACTTTCCATCAATAATCTCATTACAAGCTTGGATTATTGCATCTCTTTGCTTATCATTTAAATCTCCTAATTCATAGTTTGTTAAAGCACAAGCTTTTTTAACTTTTGCAAGGGATTTTATAAAGTTTGGAAATAGTGATATACTTGTTTTTGTAATATCAAAATTCTCTTTTGCTCTTAATGTTTGTATCCCATAGTAGCTGTGAACATCAATCTTTTTTTCACCTAAAAAATCTTTTTCAATTCTGTAATTCTCTTCCATAATTTAACCTTTTAATCAAATATTTCAAAATCATATAAAATAAAAGTATGTAAAAAGTGTGTTTTATAGTGCAAACTAAACTTTTACTAAAGTATAGCCCTTTTGGAGAACATTTTTGATTACATTTTGAAGGGTTTTAAAAAGTGATATAAAAGAGAACTATAAAATCATAGTTCTCTTTTGATAAAAATATAGCTATTTAAATTAACTGTTTTTTCCTATAAACTCTTTTTCTAAAACATCAGTTACAATCTGCTTAGCTATTTTTCCTGTTTGATTTGCAACTTCATGTGTTTTACTTGCTATTTGTGCATTTTGCTGAGTTTGTTTATCTAATTTAGAAATAGAATCATTAATTTGTGCAATTCCTTTTTCTTGCTCTTTTGAAGAAATAGATATTTCATTTATTGTTTCAGTAGTTTTAGATATATCATTTAATAAATGATCATAGCCTTCTATCATTTGAGAACTGATATTTTTTCCTTCGATTGCTTTATTTGTTGCAGCTTCAACTATTCTTTTTATCTCAGCAGCAGCTTCAGCACTTCTATTTGCTAAATTTCTTACTTCTTGTGCAACTACGGCAAAACCTTTACCTGCTTCACCTGCTGTTGCTGCTTCAACTGCAGCATTTAGTGATAAAATATTTGTTTGGAATGCAATATTATCAATTACTAAAATTGCTTCATTTATATCTGTTACTTGAGTGTTTATTTCTTCCATTGCATTTGAAGTTGATTTTGCTAAATCTTGACCTTTATTTGCTGAATCTATTAAGTTATTAGAATATTGAGTCATTAAAGTCACATTTCTTGAATTGCTAATAACACTTGAAGTGATTTGCTCTAAAGAAGCTGATGTCTCTTCTAAACTAAGTGCAGCATTATTAGTACTTTCATTTAATATATTAACATTGCTGATTAACTCATCAGATGATTTTTCAACCAATCTTCCAATATCTAAAGACTGTTTTAATAGGTTTGATATTTCATCTCCTAATCCATTTACAATTACAGCAACTGTTGCATAAGGGTCTGGGAATCTTTGTGTAAAATCTTTATTTTTAAAAGTCTCTAATACTTTAATTAGTTGATTTAAATCTCTTGCAATAGTATGTTCTAAATAGTCTTGTAAATGCTCAATTAGCTCTTTTAATTCTTTAAGACTATGAGTATTTGTATCTTTTTCAAACTTAACAAGCATATTACCACTACTAAGCTCATTTATCACTCTTGTTACATCTTTTACAAACTCTTCATCTTCAAGAAGATTTTTCTTTGTTTTTTGAATATTATCATTAAGCATATTTGCCATTTGACCAAATTCATCATTTGAGTTTAAATCAATTTGAGTTGTTGTTTTTGTTTCTTTATTAACAAAATCAAAGAAACTTTTTAAACCATTTTGTATTTTACTTGCAGATTGTGATAACTGTTTTGAAATAAAGTATGCAATTAATATACCAATTATTAAAGCAATTATAAGAACAGTAATAATCATCTTAGCGAAACCATTTGCAGCATCTCTTGCTAAAGGAGTTGCAACTAAATTTTTCTTCTCTTCATAATCAATAAATTCGTTTATTGTTCCTAACCATTGTGTTATTAAAAAACTTGTTTCATTGATTAAAACTTCTTGTGCTTTTTGATGTTCTTCATTTTGTTTATATGAGATTATTTTTTCTATTAAAGGAAGGGTTTTTGCTTCAAATTCATTGATTTTATTAAAAATCTCAATCTCTTTTTCATCAACGCTATTTTTATTTGAAAATATATCTTGCATAGGTTTTGCAGATTCAACATAAAACTTTTCAAGTGTTCTGATGTTTTCTAAGGATTTCTTAAAAAGTTCATCCTCTTTACCTTTTGATAAAACTATATCTCTAATAGCAATTGCTCTATCATGAACACTACCTCTAAAGTTAATAGCATATCTTTGTTTTACAGAGTTTACTTCTACAATCTCTTCTAGGGTATCATCAATAAAATTTACTCTATTTATTCCAATAATTGTTACTACAATTAGAATAAAAATCATTAATCCAAAGCCAGTGTATAATTTCTGTGATATTTTCATATCTTTTAACATTTCATCTCCTTGTGGATAAAATTTATTATTTGATAGAAATTATACTTAATAAAGGCTTAGTTTTAACATAAGCTTAAATTATAATATTTATTATTACTTTAAGTTATTATAATTTTACTGCTCATCTATTTTTGCTAGGGTATATCCTTCTTGAGGTACATTTTTGATTACATTTACCGGTAATTTATGTCTTAAATCTTTTATAAAAGATTTTAAAGCATGAGATGTCATATGTTTATCTTGCCAAAGTTCTAACTCAATTTGCTCATAAGTTAAGATTGAATCTTTCTTTTCAAAAAGTATTTGTAAAAAATCTTTTTCTCTTTTTCTTAAAAAAATAATCTCTTCTTCTTTATAAATCAGTTCTCTTTTTTGAATATCTAAAAGTAAATCTTCACATAATCTAATAGGTTTTGCTTTTATACTTAAGTATTTAGTTAAAGCCTCATTTAGTTTTTTTAGATTTAATGGTTTTAAAATAAAATGATTAATATTCAGATTTATTAAGTCTACTAAATACTCTTCATTTGAATAAGCAGTTAACATAATTATAAATACATTTCTGTCTTCTTTTCTAATTCTTTTAACAAGCTCAATTCCATCTCCATCTTTCATTTGAATATCTGAAAGAATAATCTTAGGCTTATAATCTTCATAAATTTCATAAGCTTCTTCACCACTTCTAGCCTCATAAACTTCATCAAAATAGTACTTTAATGTTTCAACAACAATTTGTCTTATTCCATCTTCATCTTCAACACATAAAATTGGTATATTTTTTAATTCTTCTAATAAACTTTTATCCATTATTCCATCCTGTTAAAACTATTTTAAAAACTGCTCCATGCTCATCATTTTTAACACTAAGCTCTCCACCCATATTTCTCTCAATAATCAGTTTTGAGATATAAAGACCTAAACCCGTACCTGTTTTTTCATCTTTCGTACTAAAATATGGATCAAAAATCAAATCCAAATTCTCTTCTTTTATTCCACCAGCATTATCTTTTACTTTTACAATACATAAAACTCCCATACTCTCAACACTTAGTTCGATTTTAGGATTATCTATGTTTTTTTCAAGTAATACATCCCTTGCATTTGTTATGAGATTTAAAATAACTTGTGAGAATTCTGTTGGATAACCATGTATTAATTTATCTTTTTTTACATTTAAAATAAGATTGATATTAGCCTCTTTTAATGAAGCATTGATTAAATCAATTGCTTTTTGACAAGAGTTAAATACATAGAAATCCTCTTTTTTCTTATCAGGTTTATAAAAGTTTCTAAAATCATCAATTGTATTTGACATAAACTCAATCATTCCATCACATCTTTCAATTGAGTTTAAAATATGATTCTCATCTACTTTTTTAAATCTAGTTGCCGTTTCAAGCTCCATTAAAACACCTGAAAGCTCTGTTAAAGGCTGTCTCCATTGATGTGCAATCATACTTATCATAGAACCCATTCTTGCTAGTTTAGATTGTTGTAAAATAGCCTTATCTTTTCTTTTTCCCTCTTCAATACCTTTTTGTACTTTAGATTCAAGACTTTTGTTTAATTTTTGAAGTTTGGATTCTTTATATTGAACTTGTTCTTTATATTTTTTAACAACATCATTTATAATTGAACTCATTAATAAAGAGAAAAGTGCCATGAAAATTATAATTGAGCTTGTAAGAACAAACATAAAATCTTTAAATTTTTGTTGACTTTCTTTGTGTTGCTTCTCTTTTTGTAGTAGTAAAAAATCTATATCTTTTTTATCATTATTGCTTTTTAAAACATATAATTCTCTTAGTTCTTTTTTCTGATTTTCAAAACTATCATTTGAAATTTTCAAGTAGTATGAAGTAGAAAAAAATGAGACAAATAATATACTTAAAAAAGGAATAATAACAGTAAAAAAAGGGATTCCTTCTTTGTTAAACATAACTTTCACCTTATTGATTTATGTTTATATAATATCACATAAAAAGTAAAGGGTATATTTCCCCTTACTTTTTAAGATTTTTTATCATTGATATTATCAACAATCTCTTTCCATGTCTCTTTATCAATTTTGAACTCTTGATAATCGTTATATCTTAAAACAGGTTTTCTACCCTCTTTTAATTGTCTATCATAACCTTTGATAAGTCTTAAAACAGGTTTATATAAAATAGCAATTACAACTAAGTTGATCACTGCTAATAATCCCATAGATAAATCAGCAAATGAGAAAATAGAACCTAAATCTTGGAATGAACCCCAAACGATTAATGCAACACATAAAACTCTAAAAGCATTAAATAATGATGTATTACCTTTTGAGAAGAAGTTTAAACTATTTTCTGCAAGGTAGTAGTTATATAACATTGAAGATAGTCCAAATAAGAATAAAGCTACTGTTACAAAGTATCCACCAAATGGTCCAATATGCTCAATTAAAGCATTTTGAGTTAAAAGTACACCTTGAACACCCTCTTGACCTGGAACATAAACACCAGATAAAAGAATAATAAATGCTGTACAAGAACATAAAATAATTGTATCAATAAATACAGAGAATGATTGAACAATACCTTGTTGAACTGGGTGAGCTACATAAGCTACTGCTGCTACATTTGGAGCAGAACCAAGTCCAGCTTCATTTGAGAACATACCTCTTTTAGCACCTTGTAAAATAACAGCACCAATACCACCACCAATAGCAGAAGAAGGATTAAACGCTTCAGTTACAATCATATTAAATAAACCTGGAATTTTTTCTAAGTTTAATGCAATTACAACAATAGCAATAAGTAAGTATCCAACTGCCATTACAGGTACAATAACTTCTGAGAATTTAGTAATTCTTTTTACACCACCAAAAATAGCAGCAGCAAAAATTAGTGTTACAACAAATCCAGTAACCCAAGTAGGAATATCAAATGATGATTCAAAAGAAGTTGAAATAATAAATGATTGAGTAGCATTAAAAGCAAAACCAAAAGTAATCATTAATAAAACAGAGATAATAACGCCAAGCCATCTTTGACCTAGAGCTTTTGTTACATAGTATGCTGGTCCACCTCTATATACACATGAGTCTTGACCATCTTTTTCTTTATATAATTGTGCTAATGAACACTCAAAGAAACTTGTACTCATACCAATTAAACCAATTACCCACATCCAGAACACAGCACCTGGACCCCCAAGAGTAATAGCAACAGCAACACCAGCGATGTTTCCACCACCAACTCTACCAGCAACACTAAGCATTAATGCTTGGAAAGAACTAATATGTCCTTCTTTATCATGAACTGTATCTCTTAAAACTCTAAACATCTTAAAGAAATATCTAAATTGTACGAATCTTGACGTAACTGTAAAAAATATACCTAAAGCAGGAAGTAAATAAATTAAAATATTTCCCCAAATCAGGTTATTTAAAAAGTCGTTAATTTCAGCTAACATTTTTTCTCCTTTTTAGTTAAAAGCAGTTTAGCAGTACAAAGAGTGTTAAAAGTGGGATTTTGTGTTTTTGACAGAATTTAAAGGATAAAACTAGTGTTTTACCCCTTTTTTAGCTATTTTCTAACGTTTAATACTTTTCTTAGCCATTTTTGAGCTGCTTTTACATCATCAAATTTTTGAGACTTAGCAACTTGGTCTTTACCTTCATAGAATCTAACTCTAATGCCATCTTCTACATGGTCAATTTTAGTTCTTGTAATTCTATTTAAGTTAATAAAAACTCTTTCATTTAATTGAAAAAACATAGTCTTCCTTTTTATTTTTGTGTATTTTATCATGTTTTATTTTTTTAGTAAAGTTTATTTTACTATTTTATTTTACTTTTTAATAAAATATTTATATAATAAAGTTTTACTAGAAAGGATTTATTATGGCTACGATTTCAAATTCTTATGTACAAAAAAGTGTTATTGAGGAGATAAACTCTATTCTTTTAGAGTTATTTGAAGCTTCAAGAAAGTTTATTTATAAATATCACAAATATATAGGGTATTTTTAATACCCCTATATAAACTAAAAAAATCAAAAAAATCTCACTATTTTACAAAAAACATTTACTTATATTTTCTTTTTTTTATTAAAATTTTTTACTAAAAACTCCTAAAAAAGCCCCTTTGTAACAACAAGATTTAAATTAAGATTATTTTAAGATTAAAATCTTTTTTTATGATTTATAATTCGCAAATAGAATAAGAAGAATTGTAATTATCAAGAGTTCTAGAAACCTAATACTATGTGCATTTGGCGGTGCTTGTATAGAGTTTCTAGATTAAAATGTTGTGCTCTAAAAATTAGAGTACTTTTATAGTAACAAATATAACTTATGAGAAAGTTAAATTTGTTATATAGGAGTTTGAATGTTAAAAAAAATCTTATTTAGTTCTTTAGTATTAGCAGTTGCATTAAATGCAAACAACATCCCTACAGATGAAACTGATTGTGAAAATACATTTGAAAAGTGTGTGGAAAAATGTGAAAAAACAAAAAAAAGTACTAAAGATCCAATGTGTATTGAAAAATGTGAGTTTGAATTTGATAAGTGTCTAATTACACAAGAGTCAAATATTCAAAATGAAACGTACCAAGAGTACCAAGAAGACAATCAAAACCAAAACTAATATAAATTAGGCTTCCTTTTATCTTCTTATTCTATATATTATTGAGGAAAAAAATGAAAAATTTAACAAATAAAGATCTTGTAAAACTATATTATGAAGAATTATGGAATAAAAAAAACAAAGAGTTTATTGATATTCTATTTGATGATAATATCTCTTTTCATGGTTCATTAGGAGTTGAAGCAAATGGTAAAGAAGAGTTTGCTTCTTACATGGATATGATTCATGAAGGTATTCCTTCATTATTTCATAGTATAATTGATATGGTTGTAGACAATAACAGTATTGCTGTAAGAGCACTTTACACAGGTAAGCATACTGGAAAACTTTTTGAATACGAAGCATCTGATAATAGAATTTTATACAATGGTGCAACATTCTTTAAATTTAGTGAAAATAAAATCAAAAGTGTTTGGGTATTAGGTGACCTAAATACATTAGTTAAACAATTACAAAAGGCATAATTATAATGAGAGTATACATCTTATCAAGAGATTCATCTTTATATTCTACAAAAAGACTTGTTGAAGCGGGGAAGGCTAAAAACTGGGATATTCAAGTAATTGATTTTTTAAAATGTAGTATTGAAATAATGAAGGGTGAATTAAAGATTAACTATGAAGGAGTTGAACTTCCTGTTCCTGATGCAATTATTCCAAGAATAGGTGCAAGTAGAACTTTCTATGGAACAGCAATGGTTAGACACTTTGAAATGATGGATGTATTTACTGTAACAGGAAGTTTAGCTATAAAAAGAAGTAGAGATAAACTAAGAAGTTTACAAATACTTTCAAAAAAAGGCATTGATATGCCAAAAACAGTTTTTGCATCAAACATGTCAAGCTCAAAAGACGTAATAGCTCTAAGTGGTGGAGCACCTTTAGTTCTTAAGATTTTAGAAGGAACACAAGGTGTTGGAGTTGTTTTAGTTGATAGTGAAAAAGCAGCTAAATCTGTACTTGATGCTTTTTATGGCATGGATGTAAACTTACTTGTTCAAGAGTTTATAGAAGAAGCAGGCGGTGCGGATATTAGAGCTTTTATTGTTGATGGACAAGTTGTTGGAGCGATTAAAAGACAAGGTGCAGAAGGTGACTTTAGGTCAAACCTACACCAAGGTGGAACAGCTGTTGCACATAAACTTACAAGAAAAGAAAAATCAACTGCCCTAGCTGCTGCAAAAGCTATGGGACTTGGGGTTTGTGGTGTAGATATGATTCCTTCTAAAAGAGGCCCTTTAGTTATGGAAGTTAACTCTTCTCCGGGGCTTGAAGGAATTGAAACAGCTACACAAATTGATATTGCTGGTGAAATAATGAACTACATTGAAAGAAATGTTACACCAAATGAACCAACAAAAAGAAAAATAAAAAAAGACAAAATAGGAGCCTAAATGCAAGAGAAAAAACCTTTTATCTTAGGAGGAGTTGAGATATTAAAAGGTGAAAACAAAAGAGTTAATATCAAACTTCCAAAACTTTATGGGACACCAGCGAACCTTCCTATTTATGTTTTTAGAGGAAAAAGAGAAGGACCTACAATGTTTGTAAGTGCTTCTGTTCATGGTGATGAGTTAAATGGAATTGAGATCATTAGAAGACTTAGAAAACTAAATATTTTAAAAAGATTAAAAGGTAATCTAATTTTAATTCCTATTGTAAATATTTATGGAATTATGACTCTTTCAAGATATACACCAGATAGAAGAGATTTAAACAGAAGCTTCCCTGGATCAAATAAAGGTTCTCTTGCAAGTAGAGTTGCAAAAATATTTTTCGATGAAATTGTTAGCATTTGTGACTTAGGTATTGATTTACATACAGGCTCTATTCACAAATCAAACCTACCTCAAATTAGAACAAACCTAAATGATGAGTTTTCATATAAACTAGCAAAAGCCTTTGAAGCTCCTGTAGTTTTACACTCTTCATTAAGAGATGGCTCATTAAGAGCTGAATCTCAAGAAAAAGGAATTCCAGTACTTCTTTATGAAGCAGGAGAAGCACTAAGATTTGATGAAACTTCAATTAGAATTGGTGTAAAAGGAGTTATTAATATCTTAAGAGAAATAGATATGCTTCCTAAAACACCAAAAAGAAAAGCAAGAAAACTTCCAATAATCACAAGAAGTAGCAACTGGATAAGAGCTTGTGAAAGTGGAATTCTAAGAACAATAAAAGCCTTAGGAGATACAGTTAAAACTGATGAAATCATAGCTTATATTGATGATCCAATTGAAGATATTTCATACAATATAAAAGCCTCTTTTGATGGGGTAATTATAGGAAAATCAGAGATTCCTTTAGTTCATGAGGGAGATGCAGTTTTCCATGTAGGAAGATTTAAAAACCTAGAAACAGCTGAAAATAAAATAGAGTATTTCAGCGAAGATGCCATTGAAACAAGTGAATTTGTTGAATTAAATACAGAGGATTCTATAGAATAATATAGAATCCTTAAATCCATTTCTTCTTTTTAAAGATAAATAACTGAACTACTAATAGAACAACTAAAGCTACAAGGAAAAGATTAAAAGCATCTTTATTCTCTACTCCTGGCATTCCACCTATGTTTATTCCAAATAAACCTGTGAAAAAACCAAGTGGTAAGAAAATTGCTGAAACAATTGATAAGATATAAACCCTTTGATTCATTTGTTCACTAATCTTATTTGTAAACTCTTCTTGAATTAAACTTAGTTTATCTTTTAATGTCTCAATCTCTTCAATATACCTAATTAAATGGTCTGTTACTTCTTTTAATTTGATTTTATCATAGTCTGTTAACCATGAAATTGAATTAAAAACTAATTTATTTAAAGCATCTTTTTGAGGATATAAATATCTTTTTAAAGATAAAAGCTCTTTTCTAAATGACGAAATTTTAGTTTTTATGCTTGCACTTTCATCACTTAAAACATTCTCTTCTAAATCTAAACTACTCTCTTCAAGTTCATCAATTGTCTCTTGCATTTTTGAAGTAATTTTATCAACTAAAGTGATTAAAAACTCAGAAGAGTTTTTAACACCTTTTTTAAGTTCTAGCTCTTGTGCAATTTCAGCAACAGAAAGCATATCTCTTTTCTTAGTTGTAATAATCTGGTTTTCATTAATAAAAACTCTTAAAGATACCATATCTTCAGGTTGAGCATTTACATTAAAGTTTATTCCTCTAAGAGCTATTAAAATAGAATCATCTAAAAATACTGTTCTAGGTCTAGTTTCAGGTGTTAGTAAAGCTGTTGTTACTATCTCATCTAAGCCACTATTATTTTCCAACCAATTTACGCTATTTTCATTTGTATAATCAAAATGAAGCCAAATAATATCATCAGCTTTTCTATTTTCATACTCCTGTAACGATATTTTTTTCGCTCCACCTTTTTTATCTAAAAGATAAGCATAAATTAATCCATCTATGTTTTCCATAATTCAACCTATAAATATAACTCTTCTAAAATCAATAACATACTTTCAATAGAATTTTTTGATGTTGTTTCTTCAACAGTATGATAACCAATTGTTGGAACTTGAAGTGTTGTTCCTTGAATTGTTCCTTTACTTGCTTTTATGATTCTTCCAAGTTCAGTTACACCCAATGAAGTTTTTATACCTGTTTGATTCATAATATTTTTCATATATTCATCTTTATAGTGGTATTTAATCTTTTTTCTTAAAGCTACTTTTTTAATTTTTGCTTTTAGTGGTGATCTAAAATATGCATTTTCATCTCTATTTCTTAATACGATATCTAAATGATTTAAATCTTCCACTTCTTTATATGGACTTGTATCTAAAACAAGTAATTCATTTGTAGAGATATCATGTCTTCTAAAATACTCTAATAAAAATCTCCAGCTTTTTCCTGCTTCTTCAGAAGCTGTAAAAAATGCAGTTCCTTTATATCCTAATGAATAAAGATGTAAAATCATAGCTACACATAAAACATTATCAATTTGTGCTGAAACTAAATCATTTTCTATATTTAATTTATCTAAAAATGCAATTGGTGTTCCAGGTAAAAGATGTTCTAAATCTTTTACTTTAAAGATAACATTGTTTCTTCTTTTACATAAAAAAGCATCTTCAATCATACCAAGTCCTAAGTATGAACCAGACCAAGGTTCATAAGCTTGAACTTTTTGATTAACAAATCTCATTTCAAAGTTTTTTAATATCTGCTCTGAGTTAGAATTACCCTCTAAATCCGCTTGGTTTTTTGTAATAAAAGCTGCATACTGGAACTCATTGTGTCCAGTACAAATAAGTCCGTGTCTATCGGCATGAGCAGAGATATAACCACTTGTTGGTTCATCACCAATTGCTACTAAAATTCCATCATAATACTCTACTTTTATATTCATTTCTTCTAGTTCTCTTTTTAAATAAACAAAGAAAGAGTGTTCAGCTCCAACCACACTTGGTATTCTTACAAGCTGCTTTAAAATATCATAAAAATTTTCCATTTTTCCTACTTAATTAAATTGGCTAATTATATCTAAATTTCTGATATAATTATGCAAAAAAAAGGTAAAAATTATGAGAAGTTTATTAGTGATTTTTTCACTAGCACTCTTTTTAAATTCAGCACAAATTGATAATACTCTATTTGAAAATAGAAACAATGCAAAATTTTATGAAGAGATAGAAAAAAAGATTGAAGACTCAGCTAAAAAAGAGGAGTTTTCACAAGAGATTATAAATACTCAAAAAGTTAATCTAAAAAGATTAAAAGAGATAATTTCAAGAAATGTTGTTGTTGAAAAGTTTGATAACTCTTATTTTACAAACAGTAATATTGATATAAATACATATTTTGAAGCCATTACAACTTTAGCAAAAACTCAAGTAAAAATAGACACGCAAAATAGTCTTTTAAATGACATGCAAAACAGATTAGTATTTCTTAAAAAAAGTATTGAAGATATAGTTGAAGAGAATAAACACAATTTACTATCATATCAACTACAATATGCTTACTATAGAATTCAAAAAAGTAATATTGAACTAAGAATAAAAGAGTTAAAAAAAGTTGAGGCTAAATATATTGAATCACTTTTTGATTATATTTCAAAAATTAAAAAATTTGACATTCAAGTTTTATCAAAAGATTTAGAAGATATAGATACAAAAATCAAAAAACTTATTGAAGATAAAACAGCTTATGAAATAGAATTAGAAAAAGAGAGTATTGAAGAAAACAGTAAAAATATACAACTATTCTCAAATAAACTTGAAAGTAAAAATGCTTTAATTCAAGAGCAACTAGAAAAGAGTTTAAATATACTTTTTAAACAAGCAATTTTTCATATAAAAAATAAAAAAGAGAAAGAACTTCTAAAAGTATATTCATTAAAAGAAAATAGAATTGATGAACTTTCATCAAAAGATAAAAATCAATATGAAAAAGTTGATGAGTTTATTAAAAGCTTGGCTAAAAAACACTTAGGAAATACAAAACTTTTTTTAAGTAATTCTTTATACCAAAGTCAAGATATTTTAAAACAAGCATGGGGATATATAACTTCTCCAATATTTGTATACAACGAACAAGCTATCACACTATTTAGTCTAATAAAAGCTGTAATGTTTATAGTAATTGGATTTGCAATAGGTCTTTTATATAAAAAATGGTTGATGAATTTAGCTAAAAAATGGCCAAACATGAGTCAAATGTCTATAAAACTTTCATCAAATGTTGGTTTTTATATTATTGTAATTATTACTTTTATGATTACGATGAGTAGTCTTGGAATTGATATGTCTTCTATTTCACTAATTGCAGGGGCATTATCTATTGGTATTGGTTTTGGTTTACAAACTGTTGTTTCAAATTTAATTGCGGGAATTATTCTAATGTTTGAAAGAACTATTAGAATCGGAGATATTATTGAAATAAATGATTTATTGAAAGGAACAGTTACTGATATTAGAATTAGGTCAACGACTATTAAAACTTTTGATAATATTGATATTGTAGTGCCAAATTCATCTTTTATTCAAAACAATGTAATAAACTGGACTTTAGAAGACCCATCAAGAAGACTTCATATTCCTTTTGGAGTTGCTTATGGAACAAAAATTGAGAAAGTAAAAGAAGTTGTTTTAGAAGAGTTAAAAAATAGTGATTTAAAATATATAAAAGATAATGAAGATAAAAAGCCTGAAATAAGACTTGAAAACATGAATACAAGTAGTGTTGATTTAGAACTTTTAGTTTGGATAAAAGCTAATGATAAGCTTCAACCAAACTCTTTAAGATCTGATTTTTTAATTTTAATTTACAATGCTTTATATAAGCATGATATTGAAATTCCATTCCCTCAACTTGATTTACATATCAAGAAAGAAAAGAATCAAGCAGATTAAACTGCTTGCTCTTTTCTGATATTTGAAATAGTTTTCCCACCTATTGCATAATTGTCTGTTGAAACTTCATCAATAGTTACAACACAAGTCTTTTCACCTCTTCCAAAAACTTCTACAAAAGCATCTGTTAACTTCTTTGATAACTCTTCTTTTTGCTCTTTTGTAGCACCTCCATCTTCATGGGTCATTTTTACATTTATTATTGGCATTTTCTCTCCTTAGTTTTTAAATGTGCTGCTTTGCATCGTATAGTCTCTTTTTACTTCAACTATTCTAATTCTGTAATCCTCAAAAATAGAGTTTCTTCCTTTTTTCTGAGCTGCCATATGGTCAATATTTGCTTTCCATTTAAGTAAAGACTCTTCATCTTCCCAAAATGATAAAGATAAAAGCTTTGATTCTTCAACTAAAGATTGAAATCTTTCTATTGAAATAAAACCTGGCATTTTAACTAATTGTTCTTTTAGCATTGAAGCTATTTTTAAATACTCTTCTTTTTTCATCTGTGCAATCTTTACTTCAAAAATCACTCCATACATAATCCAATCCTTATAAACTTTTTTGTTCTTCTGTTGCAATATTTTTTG
Source organism: Arcobacter pernae (assembly GCF_049472135.1). Lineage (NCBI taxonomy): Bacteria > Pseudomonadati > Campylobacterota > Epsilonproteobacteria > Campylobacterales > Arcobacteraceae > Arcobacter > Arcobacter pernae. The sequence continues at coordinate 7,358 of NZ_JBMOVV010000011.1, read as the reverse complement.
CAATAAATAATAAAACTATTCCAAATAAAACTATCCCTGCTGTTACATATAAAGCAAAATTATAATCTTTAAAATAATCAATCAAAGCAACACTATATAAAGGGCCTACTACTTGGCCTATTCCATATGCTGTTGTCATAGCACCCATTAAAACTACTGGATTTTTTCCTGCTAGTTTTCCACCAACATTTAAAAATAGCCCAACAAGTCCTACAAATGTACCTCCATATAAAACACCACTTAATAGGTTTAAATATACATTATTTGTAAGTGTTGGTATCATAATACCAATAAAAAGTAAAAACATTGACACAATTATAATATTTACACTGCCTTTTTTATGGGCTAAGTTCATCCAAAAAATACAAGATGGAATTCCTGCAAGTCCAACTAAAGTCCAAGTTAAACTACCATAACCTTCAAGCCCATCAAGGGAGTTTATAATATCAGGTAAAAATGTTGCAAAAACTACAAATCCAATTCCCACTGCAAAATATGCGATTATAAGTAAAATAACATACATAGAAAATATTGATTTATCAAAATTATGACGAGTGCTTGCTGTTTTTTGTTCTTTATCAAAAGATAAAATATATGTACTATAAATTGTTGCAAAAAAAGCAAAAACTGTTAATATCATCCATGAATTTTCCCAAGAACCATTTGCTTGAAAAACTGCTCTCATTATTAAATCACAAACCAAAATAGAAAAACCTATCCCTGAAAAGTGTATTCCCATTGCTTTTGTTTTACTTTCCATATTAAGCTTAGTCATAACAATTGCAGAACCAACAACCAATGCCATAGCAGAGCCAAAACCTGCAATAATTCTTGAAAGCATCCAAACCGTTTCATTTTGTGTTGTTGCTAAAAAAACTGTTGTAAAGACACATAAAAACATTCCAATTCTAAAATATTTTACTTTTGTATTTATATCTTTTATAAAAACAGCAAAAATTGCACCACTTAAATAACCTACATAATTTATTGAAGCTAAATATCCTGCAAAACTAACACTTAAAAAATCATCTAACATAGAAGGCAATAAAGAAGTAAAAGCAAATCTTGAAACACCAACACCAACAATTAAAGCTAAAATACCAGCTAAAATGATTGAGGCATTGTTATTTTTATTTAAAAGGTACATTTTTAATCCTATTAATAAAATTTCATGTATAATATCACCATAAATGATATTAAGTCAAATATTAAATCATGATATGTGATATAAGGATTAGTGATATGGATTCAAAACTTTTAAAAGTTTTTATTGAAGTTACAAATAATAAAAGTATTTCTATTGCAGCAAAAGAGTTGGGTTTTGCTCAATCAAACGTAACTTCAAGAATAAAACAACTTGAAAAGATTTTAGGTTTTTCGTTATTTCATAGAGTGCCTAAAGGTGTTGAACTTACAATTGAAGGTGAAAGACTTTATCCTTATGCTTTAGATGTAGTAAATAAAGTAGAAGAATTAGTTTTAAATATGAAAAATATAAGTCATCAAAGTCTTCTTAGAGTTGGGTCAACACAATCAAATGCAACAGTTAGACTGCTTCCTTTTATTACAAAAATGAATGAACAATATCCAAAAATGAAACTTGAAGTTTATACAAATACAACTCCATTAGTTGTAAATGAACTTTTAAACTATAAAATTGATATTGCTTTTGTAAGTGGAAATCCAAATCATAAAGATTTAGAAGTTATAAAAGTTTTTGAGGAAGATATATATTTTGTTGATGAAAAAAACTCTCAAAGTTCAAATGCGATTCTTGCATATAAAGATAGTTGTGCTTATTATACTTTTTTTAAAAACTATTTAAAAAATGCTGGTAATAATGATTTTAAAACAACAATATTTGAAAACTATGAAACTATTTTAGGGTGCGTGAATGCAGGAATGGGAAGATCAGTTGTTCCTATTACTATTATTGAAAAATTTGGATATAAAGATAAATTAAAATTAGAGAAACTTGATAAAAACATCAGTGATTTATCAACATATATGGTATGTAGAAAAGACAATAAACCTTTAATTTTTAAGCAATTAAAAGAGATAAACCTATAAAATTTAGGCTTAGCTCTTTTATAAAATTACTTTTTAATAGAGTCTTTAAAAGCTTTTAATTTTTCGTCTTCTTTAAGCTCTTTTGCTTCTTGCTTTTTGTTTTCAACTTCTTTTTTAACTTTAACTTTTACAATTTGTTGCTCATTTGCTTTATCATTTACTTCAAGTGCCACTAAACTTGTAAGACCTACTAATACTAAAGCTAAACTTTTTACGATAATTTTCATTTTTTAATCTCCTGTTTTTTAAATGTGATGGAATTATAAATAAGATGTGTTAGTTAAGTGTAAGTTCTGTTTTCATTTGATGTTTAATAGTTTTTCCATTATAATCTTCCTTTTTTCACAAAAATAAAAATACTTAAGAGGTAAAAATGTTAAATATTTTAAAAATATTTTTGAGTACCATTTTCATATTTATTTTAAGTGGATGTGTAAATAAACAAATAGAAAAACAAGATTTAAAAACTAATGAACCCACTATAAAAGAAGAACCTAAAGAGATAAAAACACAAAAGCTTATAAAACCTAAAAAAGTTTACAATACTTATAAATATTGCTCAAAACATAGAAAAGACATGCTTTTTGCAAAAAACTATATATTAAATGAATTTAATAAAGCTTATTTTGACAAAAAAGATATTTTAGGAGCAAAAGCTCAACTTTTTTTAGTTGAAAGCAACTCTCCTACAGTTTTTGCAAAAAACATAAATGCAGCAATAAAAGTTTATGATGAAAACTTTGAAAAAGCAAAAAAGAATAGTTGTAGTTTAAAAGCTTTTAAAATTCACCCTATTTCAACTATTAAAAAAAATATAGAAGAAGGTAAAAAATGAAAAAATTTATAATTGCCTTTTTATTTATTTCTACAACTCTATTTTCACAATCAAATGAAATTGATACACTACTTTTAAAAATAAACCAAACAAAAAATCCAATGGAAAAAAAAGAGTTACTTGAAGAATTAAAAGTAAAACTTGCAAAAAGAAATATTAAAGCTCAAGAAGAATCAAATGCAATAATAAAAGCAAAAAGTAAACTTCCTTCAAAAGCTTTTAAATTAGAGCCTTAAGGTAAAACATGAGCTGTAAATTAAAGATTTTATTACTTGAAGATGATAGTGTTTTAGCAGCTAGTATGGTAGATTTACTTGAAGAAGAAAACTATGAAGTCACTTTAGTTAATGACGGTGAAGAAGTACTAGAAGCAACATATGAAAATAAATATGATTTATATTTATTTGATATAAATGTACCTTTATTAAATGGGAAAGAGACTTTAAAACTACTAAGAGATGCCCAAGACAATACTCCTACTTTTTTTATAACTGCACTTATTGACACAAAGTCAACTTTGGAGGGTTTTAATAGTGGTTGTGATGATTATATAAAAAAACCCTTCGAACCAGAAGAGCTTTTAGCTAGAATAAAAGCTACTTTAAAAAGAAGAAACCCGACTATAAAATATAAAAATATCAGCTTTGATTTACTAGAAAATAGAGTTTTTCAAGATGAAGTTGAAGTAGCTTTAGGAAGTGTAGAAAAAGATGTATTTTCACTTCTTATTAGAAATATTGGACTTACAGTTAACAAAACTACTTTTTTTGACTATATGAATAAACCATCTGATACTGCACTTAGAGTTTTAATAAGCAAACTAAAAAAAACACTTGATTTAGATATAACAAATATCAAAGGTATAGGATATAAACTTGAAAAACTATGAAAAAAAATCCTTACTAACAACTACTTTTTTATTTTTTGTTCCATTAATAAGTTTTGCTTTTATCGTACTTTATATGTATCATCAAGATAGAATAAAATATATAAAAGAGAATATTCTTTATCAAATGAAAGATTATACTTTTGATTTTCAAAGTGAGAAATTTACTTTAGATATTGTTGAATACAGTGATAAACTTGAAACCTTTAAAATATATGAATGTAATGGTGGATTATGTGCCTATTTTAAAATGCCAACTAAAAATCCTTACTTACTAAAAGTAATTTATGATAAAGAAAAATATCAAAAAGTTTATGATGATTTTTTAATTGAGATTTTTAAATTTAGTGTTGTAATTTTTATTTTTATTCTATTTATATCAATAGCCTTTGCTTTATACTCTATACGACCAATGAGAGAAGCACTAAATCTTTTAGAAACTTTTTTAAAAGATTTGATTCATGACCTAAATACACCAGCAACCTCTATTTTACTAAACACAAAACTTTTAAGAAGAAAAGGTGATTTTAAAGAGATTGAGAGAATTGAATTAAGTGCAAAAACTATCTCTTCTTTGTATAAAAACTTGGAATTTATTAATCCAAAGCAAGTTGTAAGAGATGAAGATGTTTCAATCAAAGAGTTAGTAGAAAATAAAATAGAACTTCTACAAAAACTATATCCAAGAGTAAGCTTTGAAAACACGCAAGATGAATTACATATAAAAAGTAATAAAAATGCAGTTGATAGAATAATAGATAACATTCTTACAAATGCTTGTAAATACAACAAGAAAAACGGAAAAGTAATTATAAAGGTAGAAGAAAATAGTCTGATTGTAGAAGATACAGGTGTAGGAATAAAAGATACAAACAAAGTATTTCAAAGATACTATAAAGAGAATGAAAATGGCCTTGGAATTGGTATGAGTATTGTGAAAAAACTTTGTGATATATTAGAAATAAAAATTGATATAGAAAGTGAAGTATCAGTAGGAACTAAGATAACTCTTACTTTTATAAAATAAAGCTTGTTTTTTTAAGTTAGATAAGAAGAAATCAATTCTTCTTATCCATCTAATTTTACTACATTCAAAAACTCTTTAAATGTACTTTGTTCTAAGTTGTTTTTTTCATAAGAAGATATTAATTCTCCCATGAAATCTACAAGCTTTTCTGCTTCTATTTTAACTCCTGTTTTATGAGCTATTCTACTTCCTTTTTCACCATGTAAATGTCCACCTAAAATAACATCATAGCCATCTACTCTTTTTTTATTTTCATCTCTGACTTTAGTACCTACAAAACCTATATCAGAGATTTGAGGATGAGAACAAGCATTGCCACAACCTGAAATAGCCATAGTTATATTCTCTTTAAAGTTTGGATGGTTCCACTCTAACTCTTTTACTACTTTTCTTGCGAACTCTTTAGTTTCAGTTATACCAAATTTACAAAATTCTCTTCCTGTACAAGATTGTAATCTTGCTCTAAAAGGGCTTGGTTCATATGGATAACCTAAAGCATCCACTTCATTGGCAAGCTTCTCAACAATATCCTTCTGTACTCCATATATTATAAAGTTTTGAGTAGAAGTAAGAGCAAGTCCACCAACTTCATATTTATTACAAATATTACTAATATTTCGTAAATCTTCACCAGCAACTCTTCCTGAGTTTGTTGCAAAACCTATAAAATATTCACCTTCTTGTTTTGCTTTATGAATTCCAAAATGAGTTCTCTCTTCAAAAGGTGTAATTTGTGGTTCTACTAAACCTTCTTGTAAAGAATAACCAAGTTTTTGCTCAATCTCATTTACAAACTTTTCTAAACCCCATTCATTTACAAGATGTCTAACTCTTGCTTTATTTCTATTATACCGATTTCCATTGTCTCTAAAAATCTCTGCACATACTACAGCTACATCTCTTACTTCTTCAGGTTTTACATATCTATTTGCCCTATAGGCTATTTGTTTAGATTTTGATAAACCTCCACCTAGCGTTAAATCAAATAAAACTTCGCCTTCATCATTTTTAAAAGCTGTAAATGCAACATCTTGAATCTCATGTGCTGCAGTATGTCTTCCACAACCTGAAATACCAACTTTATATTTTCTTGGGAAATTACAAAATCTATCATCATTTTCATCAAAATAAGAATCTAATTCTTTTACTAAATAAGAAGCATCGATTATCTCTTTGGGGTCAATTCCACCAACAGGCGAAGTCATAATAGGTCTAGGACCATCACCTGATGCCATTTTAGAAGTTAACCCTACTGAGTCTAATAATTCAAAAATTGTAGGTAAATCTTTTATTTCAATATAGTGGTATTGAATATTTTGTCTATTTGTAAAATCAACTAAACCTTTTGCATATTTTTCACCTATTGTTGCTAAAACTTCTAATTGTTTTAAGTTTATTTTCGCATCAATGATTTTTATTCTTTTCATAAAATATTTTTTTTCTTCTAATCCATCACTATTTACATGGGGATACATTCCATACCATTTTAATAAACTAATAGAATCACTACTCAAAGGAACTCCTTCTAAAGCTTCCTTATAAATATCCTTTATAACTCTTAATGGATTTCTTGATGCTTTTAATTTTTCTAATTCTGACAACTCTTTGTTAGCCATTAATTCTCCTATTTATATTTATTTATCCTACAAATACACGTGTAGATTCAAAAAAAGCATAGTAAGCTGTCATAACGGCAGAAACTAAAAGTAAAACACCAATAATTTTTTCCATACTTTACTCCTTACTTACCATTACCAACAAGCTCATATTGCTTGTGGTTTTCGCTGCTATTCATTTTTAAACCATTTAAATCTTGGTTTACTTTATAATAGTTATCAGCCTCATTTTGTTGAACCTTAATTCCATTTACAGTTAAAACTACTAAAATTGTAAGCAATAAAGCAGTTGCAATTAGCATTCCTGTAATACCATGTAATTTAAAGATTCCTCTTTCGTTTTCGTTCATTTGTGTATTTCCAGCCATATTACTCTCCTAAACTTCTAAGGTAAGCTGCTAATGCTTTTTGTTGAGTTTCGTTAAGTCTTCCGTCAAAGCTTGGCATAACACCAATGCTTCCTTTTTTACCATCTTTTAATACAGCCATAACGATTGCGTCGTCATATTCTCTAATGTTTGGAGCTACATAAGGCATACCTTTTCCATCTACTCCATGACATCCTGCACAAACTGCGTATGATGCTGGTTGTTCACCTTGGAATCCATTTGCAACATATTCAGCAATAGCAACAGCATCAGCACCAGAAGCCATACCAGCTGGCATTCCACCTGGGTATGCAGATTTTAAGTTATTTGCACCATTATTAATAACATCAAGAACTTGCTCTTTAGCCATTCTTTTTGTTAAATTATGGGCTTTACCATTAATACCTTCAGCATCAACACCATGACAAGGAGCACATTGTACTAAGTATAATGAACTACCCATAGCCTCAAGAGTCTCTTGAGATGGATTTTGCCATTTTGCTTCAAACTTTTTGTTATAGTCTAAAGTCTCTTCATTCCATTGTCCAATTTGAGA